>DASSNA010000186.1:0-2525 GCA_035688445.1 Solirubrobacterales bacterium
GTGCCTCCCCGGACCCTCCCCGCTGTTGTCCGGGGAGGCACTCCCCCCGGCTTCCCTAGCGCTCGGTGAGCAGCAACTCGGCGACGCGCAGGTCCAGCGGCGTCGTCACCTTCAAGTTCTGCTCGGCGACCGGGTGGATGAGGACGGTGCCGCCGGCCGCCTCGACCAGCATCGCCTCGTCGGTCGCCTCCTCCGGCGGCGCTGGCGCCGCCAGCGCCTCACGCAACGCCTCGGTGCTAAACACCTGCGGCGTCTGCGCCCGCCAAAGCAGCGCCCGATCCTCCGTCGCCTCAATCACGAAGTTGCGATTTGCCACCTCAGAGGTGGCAAATTGTCGGCTCGTTTCGCCGGCGCGCTTGATCGTGTCGGTGACGGGGGCAGCGGCGATTACGCCGGCGGCCTCGGGGTTGGCGTCGAGGTCGGCCACCAGGGCTTCGACCAGCTCCGGCGTCAGCAGCGGCCGGGCCGCATCGTGGACGGCGACGTAGGCCGTCCCCACCGCCTCGAGGGCGTTGGCGACCGACTGGGCGCGGGTGGCGCCGCCGGGGACGACGCCGAGGTCGTGGCCGCCGAGCTCGCCGATGTGGCCTGGTGGCGCAGCGACGATGATCGAGCGCACCGATTCGCACGCCCGGAAGGCGTCGATCGACCACTCGACCATCGGCTTCCCCGCCAGCGGCACGAAAGCCTTCGGGCCGCCGGCTCCGAGTCGCTCTCCGGAGCCGGCGGCCGCGATGACTGCGGTTACTGCGGACGCTCTAGGCGGCTGCAGTGGCGGCGAAGCGCTCCTCCAGGAGGCCGTCGAGGTACTCCTCCGCCCCCTCCTCATCCTTGTCGAGCGCGTACATGAACTCCGAGGCGAGGATCTTCTTCGCCCGGGTGTACATCTGCTTCTCGCCGGTGGAGAGGCCCTTTTCCATCTCGCGGATGGCGAGATTGCGAACGACCTCGGCGAGCTCGAAGACGTCTCCCGTCTTGATCTTCTCGCGGTTGTACTTGAAACGCCGGTTCCAGTTCTTCGGCATCTCGGAGACGTCGTCAGTGAGGACGCCGGTGACCTTCTTGATTTCCTCCTCGTCGATGACGCGGCGCAGACCAGCTTTGCCTGCGTTCTCGCACGGAACCATCACCGTCAGTTCGTTGTGGAGGATCTTGATCGTGAGGTACTCACGCTCCTCCCCCATCAGCTCGCGCGTCTCTTTGGTCATCACCAGGCCCGCACCGTGGTGCGGATAAACGACCTTGTCGCCCTCCTCGAAGTCGCAGACATACTCGATGTCCTCTTCGAAGACGGCCTCAACAGTGGCCTCGTCTAGCTGGGAAATCGGTGACTCCTTTCCTTTTTCGACGGCACTACGCCGTCAGCTCTGCAAGTAACGGTCGACCAGATCAACCTCTTGGAGCCGGCGCAGGCCCTCGCGGATGTCTTTGGCTCTGGCAGAGCCGACTCCGTCGACGGCGGCGAGCTCGGTGTCCGAGGCCGCAAGGACCTCGTCCAGCCCGCCCAGCTCCTGGGTGATCTTTTGGACGACAAGCTTTGGAATGCGGGGGACCCGGCCCAAGATCCGGTAGCCGCGCGGCTCGACCGGGAAATCCAGGGTGTTGACCTTGCGGTCGTAGCCGAGCAGCTCGGCGAGGCGACCAAAGTCGAGCACGTCCTGGTGGGGCATCCGGCCCAGCGCCTGCAGCACCGCGGTCAGGTTCTGCTCGGAGTCCTCGACCGAGTAGTCACGGATCAGCGCGGTCTTGTCGGCAGCGACGCCGACCATCGTCTCCTCCAACTGCATCTCGATCAGCCGGCCCTCGGTGCCGAGCTCGACGATGTAGCGCTCGACCTCGACCGCCATCCGCGTCACCAGCTCGGCCCGCTGCAGGACCGAGAGCGCGTCGTGAAGGACGACGCCGCCGTCGAACTCGAGCTGGGTCAGCCGGGCGGAGACCTGGTCGAGCCGCTGGCGGTACTTCTCGAGCGTGGCCAGGCCCTGGTTTGCCTTGGCGAGCACGGCCGGGATGTCCTGGAGGATGTACTTGGTGCCCTCGACGTAGAGGGAGACGACGTCGCGCCGCTGCGAGACCGCGACCACTAGCGCCGTCGTCTGCTTGGAGACGCGCTCGGCGGTGCGGTGGCGGGTGCCGGTCTCCGAGCTCAAGATCGTCGGGTCCGGCATCAGCTGCACGTTGGCCCAGGCGATTTTCGTCGCCTCGCCGTTGAGGACGATGGCGCCGTCCATCTTCGCCACTTGGTAGAGCATCGCCGGCGTGTAGTCGACGTCGAGCTTGATCCCGCCCGAGAGCAGGTGGGAGATGTCGTCGAGGTCGCCGACGACGATCAGGCCGCCGGTGCGGGAATGGACGATGTTGTCGATTCCCTCGCGCAGAGCCCCGCCCGGCGCGACGATGTCCAGAGCCCTGAGGAGCCTGGGGTCCTGGCGTTCAGACAACTCGTGAAGCTCATCCCCGGACAGCGTAGGCACTCATCTAGGATGCCAAAAAGCGCTCTGGAATGCGGTCTGCCTATATCCGAG
>DASSNA010000200.1:0-10006 GCA_035688445.1 Solirubrobacterales bacterium
CTCATCACATCTACTCCCCAGTCGTGACGAGGCCAAGGTATCAGCAGCACCCGCCGATGGGGCAGCCTGGACTCGAACCAGGGACCGACGGATTATGAGTCCGCTGCTCTAACCAACTGAGCTACTGCCCCGCGGGGCGAGCGTACCGTGCGGCGTTGGGCTAGGCGCTGAAGAGCTGGGCGAGGGAGCGGCCGACGTCGGGGGGCTCCTCTTCGCCCTTGGCCGCGGCGGCAGCACCCTCAGCGAGAGCCTTGGCGGCGTCGGCAATCTGATGGTCGCGGCCACCGCGGATCGTGCCGGTTTTTTTCGCTTCAGCGAGGTCAGACTCCATCAGGCCCGCCAGCTCGGCGAGGCGTCGGAGGCCGACGACGCCGGCGGTGCCGCGCAGAGCGTGGGCTTCGGCCCGCATCGTCTCGAAGTCGGAGCTGCCGGTGGCGAGGCCGGCGGAGATCACGTCACAGCGCCGCTTCGCCTCATCGGCGAAGGACTGGAGGAGCTCCTCCTCGGCTGCAGCTTTGTCGTTCATTCTGAGATCGCCTTTTCGACTGCTTCGTGCATCAACTTGAGCCCGAAGGCCCCCTCGACCGCGTCACGGACGATGCCGTGGCGGTCGATCGTAAACAGCCAGGGCTCACTGGGGAGGTGAAAGGCCCGGACTTGCGGCAGCGCCCCCTTGGCAGGGTCGTTGTCGTTGTAGATCTCCATGTGGATGAAGGCTGCTTTGTTTCCGAATTCGTGTTTTGCCTGCTCAGCCACGTCGACGACGGGCCCGCAGACCCGACTCTGGCAGAACTGGGGGGTCGCAAACAAGAGCACGACTGGTTCTTTTCCAAGCGCTTCCGCGTAATCCACCTTGTTTTGGCTGTCAGGAGGTATGCGCGTCGTGATCTTCGACAGGCCCCCGCCTACGTCCTGCGCGGTAAGCGTGTGAATTTTCGGCGCTTTCTGCCCAATCTCGGGGATCTTTTTGAATTCCCCGACTACCGCGTCTCGCAGCAGCACGCCCTTCCGTTCGCCGTCTTCCTTGACGATCGCCGCGACCAGCCATTCCCCTTCGGTCGGGAAATCGAGCTCGGTCGAATAGACGACGGGGGCGGCGTCGAGGTCTTCGCTCGTCGTCTTTGCCCGGAAGGCGGGCTTGGTAGCGAGCGATTCGATCGCGGCCGGGAAGGGACCGATCGCCGGCTGATCGAGGGCGTTTTGCTGAGCTTTCGCCGCCTGACCGAGGTTGCCGGATTTCGATTTCTTCCCCGGCTTAGTCGGCGGCACTTTGGCGTAGTAGAGGGCGACTTCCGCGTCGGGGACCGCGCCCTTTTGGCGGTCGAAGACACCGAAGGGATAGCGATTGACGCCGGGGTAGAAGACTTCGGCGGCCGGCGTGACGACGAGTTCAGCCGGGCCGTCGGCGCCCTTCAGCACCTGCCTCAGCGTGCGTCCTTCGGGCGCCGGGAACCCTGACTTTGGCGGCGCCGGGCGGCTTTCCGCGGTTTCCGGTGAGGTCGTGGTCGATTCGGAGCTGGAACCGCCGCAACCGGCGAGCAGGACCCCGGCCGCGAGCAGACAGAGCGGCGCTGGGGCGAGGCGGGGGGCGCGCATCGGCGGCATGTTATGGACAGATAGGGTCCCCTGGGTTCGCGACGAGGAGGAGACGGAGATGGCAGATCGAGCAGCACTGGTGACCGGCGCGTCGAGCGGGATCGGCCTCGCAATCGCGAAAACGCTCGGCGAAGAAGGCTACGCCCTGACCGTCTCCGCCCGCCGGCCGGAGAAGCTCGAGGAAGCGGCCGAGGGACTGCGCGGCGAAGGCTTCGAGGTCGAGCCGATCCCGGCCAACATGACCGAGGAGGACCACGTCGTCGCGATCTTCGCCGCCCACCGGCAGAAGTACGGGCGGCTCGACGTCCTCGTCAACAACGCCGGCGTCGGCATCGGGGCGCCGATGGAGCAGATCCAGACCAAGCACCTCGACATGCAGCTGGCAGTCAACCTGCGGGCGCTAATCCTCGGCACCCGCGAGGGCCTGCCGATGCTGCGTGAGGCCGGCACCGAGCACGGCAAGGCGCTGATCGTCAACACCGCCTCGATCGCCGGCAAGGGCGGCCAGGCCTGGCTCTCGATCTACGCCGCGACCAAGGCCGCGGTGATCAACTTCACCCAGTCGACCCATCGCGAGGTCGGCACCGCGGGGATCCAGTGCACGGCGCTGGCGCCCGGGTTCGTAGAGACGCCGATGACCGAGTTCGTCCAGGGCCAGATCCCGCCGGAGGAGATGATCCGACCCTCCGACCTCGGCGAGGCGGTGCGGTTCCTGCTGCGGACCTCGCCCAATTGCCACATTCCAGAGATCGTGTTCACGCGGCCCGGTGAGGGCCTAGACACCCCGTGATTTGGATCGTTTCCACCCTTTGAGCCCCTATAGGGGCCAAAAGCCTGGAAACGATGCTGGCATGCGTGTCCTGGTCGCCGCTTTTGGCGATGCAGGGCATGTCTTCCCGGCGATAGCGCTGGGCAAGGCGCTTGCCTTGCGCGGTCACGAGGTCGTGATCGAGACCTGGGAGGAGCGGCGGGCGGCGGTTGAGGGCGAGGGGCTGGGCTTCGCCGCCGCCGAGGAATACCGGATGTTCCCGCCACCCGACCCGGACTCCGAGGAAGGGCAGCACGCGGCCGAGGCGGCGCGGGCGCTGGCGCCGCTGCTGGAGGATTTCCGCCCCCACACGGTTGTCAGCGACATCCTCACCCTGGCTCCAACTCTGGCGGCGGAGCGGGCTGGCATTCCGCTGGCGACCCTGATCCCCCACATCTATCCCGTCGTCGAGCCGGGGCTGCCGTTCTTCGCGATCGGCCTGCGGCCGCCGCGGACGCGGCTCGGCCGCTCGATGTGGCGATATGGGCACGACCGCGCCTTGGCGGTCGGGCTCGAACAGGGGCGGCGCGACCTCAATATCCAGCGGCGGCGACTCGACCTGCCGCCGATCGATCGCTTCCACGGCGGCATCAGCCCCGACCTCGCCCTCGTCGCCACGTATCCGCAGCTCGAGTACCCGCGGCGCTGGCCGGCGGGGGTCGAGATCACCGGGCCGATGACCTTCGAGCTCCCCCACCCCGAGATCGAGCTGCCGCCGGGGGACGCACCGCTCGTCCTCGTCGCCCCCAGCACCGCCCACGACTCCGGCAACCACCTGGTCCGCACGGCGCTCGCCGCGCTGGCGGACGAGCCGGTGCGGGTGGTGGCGACGACCAACCGCGTGGCCCCGCAGCACCCGATCGACGTCCCCGCCAACGCCGTCTTAGTCGAATGGCTCAGCTACAGCCAGCTGATGCCAGCCGCCTCGCTGGTCGTCTCCCACGGCGGCCACGGCACCGTCGCCCGCGCCCTCGGCGCCGGCACCCCCGTCCTCGTCTGCCCGATCATCGGCGACATGAGCGAGACCGCAATGCGCCTAGCCTGGGCCGGCGCCGGCCTCTCCCTCCCCTGGCGCCTCTGCCGCCCGGCGCCACTGCGCTGGGCGATCAAGCGACTACTAGAGGAGCCATCGTTTACCGCCAGGGCAAAGGAAATCGCAGCCTGGGGGCGAGAGAACGACGGTGCGGCGCGAGGCGCACAGCTTGTTGAGGAGCTGGCGATGAAGAAGGTCGGCGCCGCCTAAGAAACTCCGGGGGTGGGACTCGAACCCACAACCCTTCGATTAACAGTCGAATGCTCTGCCTGATTGAGCTACCCCGGACCGTGCTAATCCAATTGAGCTACCCCGGATCAGCGTCCGGAACAGAATTTAGCGGCACCGCCGCAATTCCTGCCTCCACCTCCGCGTGGCAGTTCGAGCAGAGGAGCACGCACTTACTCGCCTCCGCTCGCAGCCTGGCCAGGGAGCGGGTATGACTGGTGATCTGAAACTGCTTCGCCTTCGGATCGAGGTGATGAAACTCCAGCGCCCGGTGGCATCGCGAATATCCACAGAGAATGCATCCCCCACCTGCCTCCTCTACCAAGATCCGCTTTAGAGATCGTCTCTGCTTGGCGACCGCCTCCATGCGGCACTGGCCACACCGAAACCTGCCATCGGCTCTTGCGACGAAGGTCGACGGGCCATGTTTGGGGCATTTCAGGTGAGCCGTCTTCGAGCCGTTGCGGCAAGCGTCTCTCGATTCCCGAAGCCTGGACGATCGCTCCGTCTCGAGTTCGTACTTGCGCATCCAGTGGCGGATCGTCGCCAGACTGCGATCCATCCGATGCGCAATTTCCCGCAGCGACAGACCAGCGGCAAGAAGCCGTTCCATCTCCTCTTTTGACGGCGCACCCTTTGCACTGTGCTTCTCGGCTCGAGCCGCCGCCAGCCCGTGCTTCTTTACCCAGTAGCTAACCGTCGATTCGTGCTTGCCGACTTGCTTGCCGATCGCTTCGAGGGACATTCCCTCGCCCAAGCACTCTTCTAGGAACTCCTTCTCCATGGCTGCATTTTCTCACGGGATGCAGACAGAAAAATGCGGATGGAGTTGGCTACACGGTGCCCGCGGGGCGCTCGGCGTGGGCGATTCGCTCCACCAAGGTGGCGCGTTCGCGGCTGAGGGCGGCGCGGCGCTCGTAGTCGCCGCGCTCGCCGGCGGCGGCGATCTCGCTCTCGAGGCGGCGCTGGTCGAGGAGGAGGAAGTTGAGCTCCATCGATTCGTGGGAAGCGGGCTCCTCGCGGCTCATGATCGCCAGTTCGGCGATCAGGCCGGCGAGCTCACCGTCGTCGTGGGGCAGGTTCGAGGCCGGGTCCTCCGGGTGCTCCCGCAACCAGGCAGCGGCGCGGAGGCCGGTCGGCGAGAGGTGGGCGTCGGTGAGCCGGGCCAGGTACTCGCGGCCCTCGTTCGGCATCGCAATGCACATCGCCAGCAGCGCTCGCTCGCGCCGTTCGCGCGAGGTCAGCTCGGCCGTGCGACGGGGTTGCGACGATTCGGCGGGCCGGGACGAGTCGGGCGAAGCCTGCGTCCCGCCGGAGGCCGGCGTGGCGGCGACAATCCGCCCCATCACCATCGCCGGGTCCAGGTCAAGGCGCTCGGCGACCCTCCGGACGAGCTCTTCGCGGCTCGCCCCTTCCTCCATCCCGGCCAGCACCGGCGCCACCTCCGCCAAGGCCCGGTCGCGCTCGACCGGGGAGCCGACATCGGTGCGAGCGAGCACCAAGCCGACCTGGAAGGCGGTGAGCTCCTCGGCGCCGTCGAGCAGCGCCCGGAAGCGCTCCGGCCCGCCCTCGGCAGCCATCATCTCAGCTGGGTCCTCGCCGGCCGGCATCGCCGCCACCCGCAGTCGCATCCGCCGCCCGGCCGCTACGCGCTGCGCCCGCAGCATCGCCTCCTGACCCGCAGAGTCGGCGTCGAGCGCCAGCACCACCTCGTCGACCATCCCCGAGAGCGCCGCCACCTGCTCGTCGGTGATCGCCGTCCCCATCACCCCCACCGCCTCCTCGATCCCCGCCTGGTGCAGGGCGAGAACGTCGGTATAGCCCTCGGCGACGACGGCGCGGCCGGCTTTCGCGATCGCCGCTTTGGCTAGGTCGACCCCGTAGAGCATCTGGCTCTTATGGAAGAAGTCGGTCTCGGCGGTGTTGACGTACTTGGCGCCTTGGTCGGAGCGCATCGCCCGGCCGCCGAAGCCGAGGACGCGGCCGCGACGGTCGCGGATCGGGAACATGATCCGCTCGCGGAAGCGGTCGTACTCGCCGCCGCTGCGGCCGCGCTGGACCAGACCGACGCCGCGCAACTCCTCGACGCTGAAGCCGGCCTGCTGGCCGCGGACGAGGATTTTGTCCCAGGCGCTGGGGGCGTAGCCGACGCCGAAGGCACGCAGCGCCTCCTCCCCCAACCCGCGCCCAGCCAGGTATTCGCGCGCCTTCGCCGCCTCCTCCGACTCCCAGAGGTAGTTGGCGTAGAAGGTGGCGGCGCGTTCCAGCAGCTGCTCGAGCCGGCGGCGGTGCTGGCGGCGCGCCTCCGCCCGCGGGTCCTCCTGCTCGCGCTCGAGCTCCACCCCGTAGCGGTCGGCCAGAATCTCGACCGCCTCGGCGAAGCCAAGCCCCTCCTTTTCCTCGATGAACTTGATGACGTCGCCCCCCACCCCGCAGCCGAAGCAGTGGTAGAGCTTTTCCTGCGGCTCGACCGAGAACGAGGGGGTGCGCTCTTCGTGGAAGGGACAGAGGCCGACGTAGCGGGTGCCCTGGCGGCGCAGGTCGGTGTGGGCGGAGACGACCTCGACGATGTCAGCCGCCTGCTTGACCCGTTCGAGGCTCTCGGGAGAGATCAGCGCCATCAGAACCTCGACTCTTCCGGGACCGTGAGCTCGGTGAACTTGGCGATGCAGAAGCGGTCGGTCATGCCAGCGATGTAGTCGGTGACGCGTTGCAGAGAGCTTGCCGTGGGGTCGTGACTGGGGATCTCGCCGGGGTGCTCGACGTAGTGCTGGAAGAGACCACGCATGGTGCGCTCGACTCGGGCGTGCTCGCGCCGCGCCTCCGGCCCCAGGTAGACGCGGTCGAACATGAACTTGCGCAGTCGCAGCATCGCCTGGCCGACCTCGCGCCCTTGAGCGATCTCCTCGGCCCCGGCGGAGTGGTCGACTATGTCGCGAACCAGGGTGTCGATCCGCTCCGAGCCGGTCGGCCCGAGCAGCTCGATCTCCGCGACCGGCAGGTCCTCGGGCCGCAGGATCCCGGCCCGCAGGGCGTCGTCGATGTCGTGGTTGATGTAGGCGACGCGGTCGACCAGCTTGACGATCTGGCCCTCCAGCGTCGCCGGCTTGCGTGAGCCGGTGTGGTTAAGGATGCCGTCGCGGACCTCTTCGGTCAGGTTCAGCCCCTCGCCATCGCGCTCAAGCACGTCGACGGCCCGCAGCGAGTGCTCGTTGTGGCGGAAGCGGCCGCCGCCGGCCTCCTGTAGGGCGGCGTCGAGCGCCTCCTCACCGGCGTGGCCAAAGGGCGGGTGGCCGAGATCGTGGCCGAGCCCGATCGCCTCGGTCAAGTCCTCGTTCAGCCGCAGGGCGCGGGCGACCGTACGAGCGATCCCGCAGGCCTCGAGCGTGTGGGTGAGGCGGGTGCGGTAGTGGTCTCCCTCAGGAGCAACGAAAACCTGGGTCTTGTGCTTGAGGCGGCGGAACGCCTTCGAGTGGACGATCCGATCACGATCCCGCTGGAACGGCGTCCGCAGCGGACTGTCTGCCTCCTCCCGCCGCCTGTGTGCCGGATAGGACCGAGTCGCCTGCGAACTGAGGAACTCCTCCTCCCAAGAGACGATCCTGTCCTCGAAGGTGGCAGTGACGGGCACGAGCCCGAGTCTAAGCGGCTGCACGTAGCTGCACGTGCGCGTGGTGCTCCAAAGTCTCGCCAACTGCGCGCTCAACCTGGCGCAGAGCCTGAGGCTCGGCCTCGGGCGCCTCGCTGAGGGACTTCGCGAGAGCTTCGACCATGAAGCGGTGCGCTTCCTCACTGAGCGGGAAGGCGCCAGCTTCGCAGCCGCCGCAGACCACCCCGCCGGCCGCGCCGGAAAAGCCGACCAGCTGCTCCGCCTCACCGCAATGCGCACAGGAGGCGAGCTCGGGAGCAAAGCCAGCAACCAGCGCCAGCTTCAGCCGGAAGGCGAGGGCGGTCGAGAGCTCGGCGGCGGCGCTCTCCGCGGGATCGTCGAGCAGCGACAGGTAGCGACAGAGCAGGTTGTAGGCGGGCGGATTCGGCTCGGCCGAGTCGAGCAGCCGCAGGAACGCGTCGCAGGCGCGGGCGCCGGCAGTGAGGGCGGCGCCGGAACTTCGCAGGCGTGGGTAGCCATCGACGGTAGCGGCGCTGGTCACCGTCATCAGATCGCTGCGGCCTTCGTGAAGGACGAGGTCGAGACGGAAGAACGGCTCCAGCCGGCCGCCGAAGCGCGACTTCGGCTTGCGCGCCCCCTTGGCGATCGCCCCAATCCGGCCGCGGCTCTTCGAGTAGAGGTGGAGGATGCGATCAGCCTCGCCGTAGCGAATGCTGCGCAAAACCACTGCCTCGGTCTTAACCGTAGATCCGGCCACGATTTCATTTTGCTCGGCGCTTCGGACGTCTTCGCAGTCTCACCTGGCAACTCGGGCAGAAGTAAGTCGAGCGACCGCCGACGACGATGCGGACAATCGTCCCCTCGCAGCGCGGGCAGTTCTCCCCCTCGCGGGTGTGGACGAGGAACTCGTTCTGCATCGTCCCCTTCTCGCCGCGGGCGTCGCGGTAGTCGTCAATCGAGGATCCACCGGCATCGATCCCGGCCTCCAAGGCGGCGACGACGGCGTCGCGCAACGCCTCCAAGTGCTCGGGCTTCATCGACCCCGCCGGCGAGAGCGGGTGCAGCCGGGCACGGAAGAGCGCCTCGTCGGCGTAGATATTGCCGACCCCGGCAACGCCGGACTGGTCGAGCAGGAACGACTTCAGCGGCGCCGTACGCCCCACCGCCATCTCCCCCAGCGCCTGCGGCGTGAACTCGGGGGAAAACGGCTCTACACCGAGCTTCGCGAAGCGCTCCTCGAGCCTCTCGTCGGCGATCAAGAACGCCTCGCCGAAGCGGCGCGGGTCGGTGAACCAGAGCTCGCGGCCATCGTCGAGGACGAACCTGGCACGCAGGTGCCGTTCCTCGGTCGAGCGCTCGCTCTCGTACAACCGCCGCCCCTCGGAGGGGTCGAGCATCTCCTCGCCCTCGCGCAGGATCAGGTTGCCGGTCATCCGCAGGTGCATGACCAGCGTCCGGTCGCCGTCCAGCCTCATCAGGATGTACTTGCCGCGCCGCCCCAGTCCCTCGATCGTGCTGCCGCTGACTGCGTCTTCCACATCCCCGGGCGGCACCGGCCGCGACCAGCGCGGGTCCAGCACCTCCAGTCGCTCGACCCTGCGCCCCTCGACCTCCGGCTCCAGCTGCCTGACGACGGTCTCCACCTCCGGCAGCTCGGGCATGCCTTGAGTTCTACCCCATGCCGGCGTTCGTCTTTGGACCGGCATATCCGTCCCAAGGACGAACGCCAGAGGTCAGCCGGCGCTCGCCCGCGGGTGGGCGCTGAAGTAGACCTCCTTGAGGCGGTCGCCGGAGAGGTGCGTGTACATCTGCGTGGTCGAGATGTCGGCGTGGCCGAGCATCTCCTGGACGGCGCGGAGGTCGCAGCCGCCCGCCAGCAAGTGGGTGGCGAAGCTGTGGCGCAGCGTGTGCGGGCTCATCTTGCCGGCGAGGCCGACATCGCGGGCGTGGCGCTGGACGATCTTGTAGAGCCCCTGGCGGGTCAGCGGGCCGCCGCGGAAGTTGACGAAGAGCTTGGCCTCGTGGCGGTCGCCGACCAGCTTCGGCCGGCCGCCGCGCAGATAGCCGTTGATCGCCGCGATCGCCTGGCGCCCGAGCGGCACCAGCCGCTCCTTCGAGCCCTTGCCGCGGGCGCGCAGGAAGCCCTCGCGCAGGTCGATGTCGCCGAGCTCGAGCCCGATCGTCTCCGAGGCCCGCAGCCCGCACGCGTACATCACCTCCAGTAGCGCCCGGTCGCGCAAGGCCGTCGGCTCGCTCCCCTTCGGCGACGCCAGCAGCTTCTGCACCTCGGCGTAGTTGAGGACGTGCGGCAGCTTCTTCGAGCGCCGTGGCGCGCTCAGCGCCGCCGTCGGGTCCTCGACGATCAGCTCGTCGCGGCGCAGGTGCTTGTAGAAGGAGCGCAGGCAGGCGGCCTTGCGGTGGATGGTGGAGGCCGAGCAGGCCGGACGTCCCTCCCCCGTCGCCAGCTCGGCGAGGAAGTCAGCGACGTCGGCGGCACTGACCTGCAGCGCATCGCGGTCGTGCTCAGCGAGGAACTCGCCGTACTGGAAGAGATCGGTGCGATAGGCGTTGAGGGTGTTGCGGGAGAGGCCGCGCTCGAGCTCTAGGTAGGAGAGGAAGTCGAGGACGAGGCTCTCGAAGCGAGCGCTGGCGCCTGGTTTGGCGGCGGGGCCAGGGGACTGCGGTTTGATCGCAACGGCCATACGCGCAGGTTTCTCTTCCCCGCGGCGGC
>DASSNA010000190.1:0-2157 GCA_035688445.1 Solirubrobacterales bacterium
CGCCCGCGACTCGCCGGGCAGGTAGAAGATCTCGTTCTGCCCCTCCTTCATGCGCGCCACGTAGTCCTTGAGCGTGGTGAGCTTCTCGGGGTCGTTCGAGGACTGGAAGATGAGCAGCTCGAGGAGCTTCTCCTTGTTCTCGTAGTCCGCGCTCACCCCCTCCTTGATGGCGCGGCCGAACTCGGTCCAGAACTTCAAGTAGGTGTCGTAGTCGTTGTCCTTCATCTCCTCGAAGGTGTCGAGGAGCTTCTTGGTCAGGCCTTTGCGGATGAGCGTGATGTGGCGGTCCTGCTGCAGCATCTCGCGCGACACGTTGAGCGCCAGGTCGGGGGAGTCGACGACCCCCTTGACGAAGCGGAGATAGCGCGGCAGCAGGTCCTCGCAGCTCTCCATGATCTGCACGCGCTTGACGTAGAGGTGGAGGCCCGGCTTGGACGCCACGTAATAGAGGTCGTACGGCGCCTGCGACGGGATGAAGAGGAGCGCCTGGTACTCGATCCGCCCCTCGGCGCGGTAGGAGACGACCTTCAGGAAGTCGTTCCAGTCGTGCGAGATGTGGCGGTAGAAGTCCTTGTACTCGTCCTGGGTGACCTCGGACTGCGGCCGCGTCCAGATCGGCTTCATCGAGTTCAAGACCTTGTCCTCGAGCGGCATCTTCGGCTTCTCGCCGGTCTCCTTCTCCTTCGCCAGGTCCTCGATCTCGGGGTCCTTCTCGGCGGTCAGGACGATCGGGTAGCCGACGAAGTCCGAATAGCGCCGCACGATGCGGCTGATCACCCAGCGGTCGGAGAAGTCGTCCATGCCGTTGTCGCGGTCCTCGGGCTTCAGGTAGAGGGTGATCGAGGTGCCGCGCGACGGCTTCTCGGCCGCCTCGATGCGATAGGTGCCGTCGCCGGTCGACTCCCAGCGGGTGGCGGTCGCCTCGCCGGCGCGCCGGGTGAGCAGCTCGACGCGCTCGGAGGCCATGAACGAGGAGTAGAAGCCGACCCCGAACTGGCCGATCAGCTCGGCGATCGTCTGCTTCGACTCCCCCTGCTTCAGCCGTTCGACCAGCTCGCGGGTGCCCGACTTGGCGATCGTGCCGATGTTGGCGATCACCTCGTCGCGGCTCATCCCGATGCCGTTGTCGTGGATGGTCAGGGTGCGCTTGTCGCGGTCCGCGACGAGGCGGATCTCGAGCTTCTCGTCCCCCTCCATCAGCTCCGGGCGGGTGAGCGCCTCGAAGCGCAGGCGGTCCAGCGCGTCCGAGGAGTTCGAGATCAGCTCGCGGAGGAAGATCTCTTTGTTGGAGTACAGCGAGTGGATCATCAGGTCGAGCAGCTGTTTCGTCTCGGCCTGGAACGGTAGGGTCTCGACTTCGGTGGCCATGGCCTCCTCCTATGTCCTGATGTCCGACAGATTCTGAGTCTCGCCCACTCAATAAGTGGGCTCAAAGATTTTAGTCGACGCCGCGCAGTTATGCAACCGGCCCGGCAACCGGAACATCGGCGGGGCTCAGGAGATTTCCAGGCGCACGGTCTGCATGCCCTGTAAGATTGATGCCGGAGGGAGAGGACCGGGAACAAGGAGGATGCTATGGCGTGGGGAAGGAACAAGAGTGGTGGTGGAGGCGGCGTGGCCTTTCTGGCGCTGCTCGTGGCGCTCATCGCGCTTTTCGTCGCCTGGTCGGCCTACCGGCGCACCGGCGGCAGCCTCGACCAGCTCGTGCCGGGCACCGGCGACCTGAACCGGCCGTTCCGGGTCGGCGCGGACGGCGGCGCGGCGGGGGTTCTGGAGCGCGCCCGCGCCCGCCTGGCCGAGCGGCGGGCGGACGTCGCGGACGACCGCAACCTCGAGCAGGTGCGGCGCGACGTCGCCGAGGTCCGCGCCAGCCTGGAGCGCGCCTACCGCGACAGCGGCGCGCAGGCGAAGGAGAAGTGGCGGGGGCTCGACAGCGACCTGGAGCGCCTGCAGCAGCAGCTCCGCGAAGGTGGCCAGCGGGCGGTGGCGACGCTCGACGCGGCGCTCGACAAGATGCGGCGATGAGCGACCCGCCGACCGGGAACGGGATAGGGAGGGGGCGACCTTCGCGGACGCCGAACAGCTCAGGCGGTTCCTCGACGGCCTGAGCTGATGCCCCGGGTCCGCTGGAGGCGGTCCCGGTTCTTTCGGGCGAAC
>DASSNA010000206.1:0-23730 GCA_035688445.1 Solirubrobacterales bacterium
CTCGCGGCGCTGGCCGCGGCCGCGGCACCGGCCGGGGCGGCGCCGAAAGTGCTGGTCGTGGGGGACAGTCTCGAGGAGCTGACCTCGCCCTACCTCAGCCGCTATCTGCCGGGGGTGGAACTGGTGATTAACGCCGTCGGCGGTTCCAACAGCTACCAGATCTTCGACCTCTTCCAGGAAAGCTACGAACCGTCGGACTCGGTGATCGTCTTCGATGCCGGCACCAACGACAACCCCGAATATCCCCAGATCCTCGCCGGCAACCTGCAGAAGGTGGCGGCGACCGTCGGCAACCGCTGCATGGTCGTGCCGACGATCCACGGCTTCACTGTCAACGGCGTCGACAACACCGGCAAGAACCGCACCGTCGCCGAATTCGCCGCCTCGCGCCCGGGCACCCAGGTCCCCGACTGGGCGGGGACGGTGGCGAGGCACCCGGAGTTGCTGCAGTCCGACGGCCTGCACCCAATCCCCGAAGGCGCCGACCTCCGCGCCCAGCTGATCGCCCAGGGGGTCGAAGGCTGCCTCGCCTACGAGCAGGCGCGCAAGTCGGCGCCGGCGCAGCCGCGGGCGCACGTCGAGACGATCGCCACGGTCGGCCGCCTGCAGGCGCGGCAGGCGGCGGTGATGGATGCGATCCGGACCGATCTGCTGCGGGGAGCAGCCGCCGCTGTCCTCGCTGGCCCGTTCTTCGCTGGCTCATGAGAGCCGGCGGCTTCAGGTGTCAACCTGTAGGCATGGAGCTGCCCCATGCCTGAGGTGGTGATGCCGCGCCTCTCCGACTCGATGGAGGAGGGCACGATCCTCAGCTGGCTGAAGCAGGTCGGCGACGAGATCGCGGTCGGAGACGAGCTGGTCGAAATCGAGACCGACAAGGCGAACATGGCTTACGAAGCGGATGTGGCTGGCACCCTGAGCGAGATCTTGGCCAAGGAGGGGGAGACGTTGCCTATCGGGACGCCGATTGCGCGGATCGGGGGTAATGGCGATTCGGGTGAGGGACCGGGCGCGGAGCCCGCGGGTCCTGTCTCCGATACGACCCTCCCACCCGAAAAGGGTGGGAGTCCCGCATCGTCGCCACCCGCGGGAGGGGCGGATAAAACTGCCTCCGAAGTTCCAGCCGCAACGGCTGCCGCAAACGGCGAGAGGGTCAAAGCTTCCCCGATTGCGAGGCGGCTCGCTCGGGAGCGGGGGTTGGATTTAGGGACGCTCCACGGGTCGGGGCCGGGGGGGCGGATCGTTAAGTCGGATGTGGAGGGGGCGGAGGCTCCAGCGGGGCTCAGCCCCTCTACCCAGCTTGAGGGGGTGAGTCCCGCGCCGGCCGCAAGCCCCTCCATCGAGACCGCCAAGGGCGAGACCACGACGCAGGAGCCGAACAAAACGCAGCAGACGATTGCGCGGCGGATGGCGGAGTCGAAGGCGACCGCGCCGCACTTCTATCTGACGATCGAGATCGATATGGGGAAGTCGGTCGAGGCGCGGGCGGCGATCAAAGCCGCCGTCAAAGAGGGCGACGTGGTCCCCTCCTTCAACGACATGGTCGTGAAGGCGTGCGCGATCGCGCTGCGCGAGTTCCCGAAAGCCAACGGCGCTTACCGCGACGGCCACTTCGAGCTCTACTCGCGGGTCAACGTTGGCGTCGCCGTCGCCGCCGAGGAAGCGCTAGTCGTCCCCACCGTCTTCGATGCCGATCGCAAGGGCCTGCGGCAGATCGCCGCCGAGACTCGCGCACTGGCCGCCAAAGTCCGCGACGGCTCGGTGATCCCGCCGGAGCTCTCGGGCGGCACCTTCACCGTCTCCAACCTCGGCATGTACGGGATCGATTCCTTCGAGGCAGTAATCAACATGGGCCAGGCGGCGATCCTCTCGGTTGGTGCGATCCGCGAAGCGCCGGCCGTCCGCGACGGCCAGATCGTCCCCGCCCGGCTGATGAAGGCGACGATCGCCTGCGACCACCGCATCCTCTACGGCGCCGAGGGCGCCGAATTCCTCGCCCGGGTCAAAGCCCTGCTAGAGGAGCCCGTCTCCCTCGCCCTATAGACGAACTGCATCAAATTTCCGGGCCAGCAGGCCGGAAATTTGATGCAGTTCAGTCTGCTTGGCCGCCGCCCAGCTCCGGCGGCAGCGCCTTCGGGCCGTCCGGGTACATCCGCTGCAGCTGCTCCTCGCTCATCTCCAGGGTGCTGGTCACATCTTCCCTCGGCGCCCCAACGATCAGCCACAGCTGGTCGGCATCGGTGTCGTTGAACAGCTGCCGCACCGTCTCCGGCTCGACCAGCAGAGCGTCGAGCGGCGCCAGCGTCAGCACCTCCTCGTCGACCCGCACCCGGCCGCTGCCCTCGAGAAGCACGTAGAGCTCCTCCTGCTGGAAGTGCCGGTGCTTGGTCGACGCTTTCCCCGGCTCCAGCCGCCACATCCGCGCCCCCAGCGCCGAGGCCTCCAGCTGCCCGCCAAGGTCCGTGTTCGGCGTCTTCATCTGATTCGACCGCCGCCAGTAGGCGTCGGCCGCCCTGAGAACGCGATGCGACATAGCCGCAAGTATTTCTATTCAGCGTCTTCTTGGTGGTAGCGCGCCAGCAGCTGCCGCTCCTCATCGCGCTTCGGGAAGAGGAGGAAGACGAGGGTGGCGCCGAGGAGGACGGCGACGATGCCCGCGGTGTAAGCCCAGTCGCCGCCGCTGAGGAAGGACTGCTTGGCGCCGGTGGCGATCTGTTCGGCGTAGCGGGGGTAGCGCTCGGCGGTGGTGGCGGCGCTGGAGAAGGAGCGGGTTAGTTCGTTTTCGACGTTCTGGGTGACATTGTGGGAGGAGCTGGCGATCGCCGCGCTCGCGGCCGAGGCGTAGCCGGCGGTCAGCAGGGCGCCGAGGATCGACTGCATCACCGCGCCGCCGAGGTCGCGCTGGAGGTCGGCGGTGGCAGAGGCCATCCCGGCCCGCCGCACCGGCACCGAGCTGGTCAGCGAATGCGAGGCCGGGGTGCCTGCGAAGCCGACGCCGACCCCCACTAGCCCGTAGCCAAGGGCGACCTGCCAGTAGGCGGTGCCTTCTTCCCAGAGCAGCAGCATCGCCAGGAACCCGAGCAGGCAGAAGACGTAGCCGACCAGCAGGGTGAAGCGGGCGCCGCGGGCCTCGACCAGTTTCGCCGAGTGGGGCGCCACCAGGACCATTGCCACCGCGCCCGGCAGGATCGCCGCACCGGCGCCGAGCGTCGAGTAGCCGAGCACGTTCTGGAGGAACTGCTGGCCGACGAACATCGCCGCCATCAGCGAGCCGAAGACGATGATTCCGGCGCAGGCCGCGATCCAGAAGGTGCGCCTCCGCGCCACCCCGAGGTCATACAGCGGTTCCGGCGCACGCCGCTGCCGCAGCACGAAGCCGGCCGCGGTCGCCAGGGCGATCGCGATCAGCCCGATCGCGAGCGTGAGTTTGCCGGGCGCGGGGGCGATGCTGATCCCCATCACCAGCGTCGCCACCATCACGATCGAGAGCAGCCCGCCCGGGTGGTCAACCGGCTCGGTGGTCTCGTTGACGTGGGAGGGGACGAAGCGCACGGCCATGAACAGCGCCAGCGCCGCCAACGGCAGGGTGACGAAGAAGACCGAGCCCCAGTCGAACTGCTCGAGCAGGAAGCCGGAGACGAGCGGGCCCAGCGCGGCGATCGCGCCGCCGAGCGCCGACCATAAGGCGATCGCCCGGGTGCGGGCGGGGTCCGACCAGAGCGCCGTGATCAGGGCGAGGGTGGTGGGGAAGGCCATCCCCGCGGAGACGCCGCCGAGCAGCCGGGCGGCAAAGAGGACGCCGATCGTCGGTGCCAGCGCGGCCAGCAGCGAGGCGGGGATCGAGAGGCCCATCCCGAGGACCAGCATCATCTTGCGGCCGTAGCGGTCGCCGAGGGCACCGAGGTAGAGGACCGAGGCCGCGAGCCCGAGCGAGTAGCCGACGGCGACGAGGTTGAGCGCGGTCTGGCTGGCGTCGAAGGCCTTGCCGATGTCCGGCAGAGCGACGTTGGCGACGGCGAGGTTGAGGTTGGCGACCGCGGCGACGAGGATCAGCGAGGCCAGAACCAGCCCGGCGCGCTTGGGAGCGCCCGCCTCCATCAGGACGGCCCCATCGCTAGATCTCGATCCAGGTCCCGGTTGGGCCGAGGTTGCGGACCGGGGTGGAGCCGATCTGGCTCTCGCAGCCCCAGGACTCGTGGATGTGGCCGCAGACGGCGAGGCGGGGTTGCTTCTCTTCGATCGCTCGCAGTAGCGCGGGGCTGCCGAAGTGGCTGTCGTCGCCGGCGCTGTCGCAGTGGTTGCGCGGCGGCGAGTGCAGGACAAGTGCCGCCCCCTCTGGGCAGGGCGCGAGCATCTCGGTCGCCGCCTCATCGTCGAGGTCGAAGCTCCATTCCCAGGGCGTCACCGGGATCCCGGCGCCGAGGCCGAAGAACTCGACCCCCTCGATCGTCGTCCCTTCTCCGTGGAGCACGGTGGCGGCGCTCCAGCTCGCGGCCGCGGCGCGCAGCGCCTCGACGGTCTCGTTGTTGCCGGGGACGAGGACGGTTGGCGTCTCGATCGCCGCCAGCGCCCCGATCGTCTCCTCCAACCCCTCGTGCACAGAGGCGAAGTCGCCGGCGCCGATCACGACGTCGGCCTCGGCGGACATCTCGACCAGTTTTGCCCCCTGCACGAGGTCGCGGTGCAGGTCGCTGAAGGCGAGGATGCGCACGCGCACAACCTAGCCGTTCCGCCTGCGCCAAACCTACTTACGGGTTTTTCATCCCGGCTTAACTAAGTCGATGCAGTCTGCTCGGGTGACCGTTGTCACGAGGCAGCGCGACGAGGTGATTCCGCCGAGGCGGCGAGACGTACCGCCGCTGCCGCTGTGGCGACGAGTGCGGCGCGTGGTCCTCCTCGCGGTGGCGATTTGCTTGGTGCCTGTGGCGGTCTCCTGGGTGCAGGCGATGAACCGGCCCCGCAACGTCAGCCTCAGCATCGCCAGCGTCGAGTGGGTGCGCCAGCACGGCGGCAACCCGCTCGTCTCCCAGGTCGAGAACTGGTACTACGAACTGAACGCGCCCTCGAAGGGCGGCCCGCCGCTGAAGTCGCTGCCGCAGGTCGGCATCGCCGACGCCCCGGGTGGTTCGGAAGAACCGGCGCATCCGATCTACCGCCCGCCGCCGATCAAGCCGCTGATTCACCCGGCGCTGGCGGGAGAGGGGGTCTGGCACGCGGCCTCGGCTACCGCTGGGCGCCGGCCACCCGTCCTCCTCACCACTTTCCGCAGCGACCCCGAATACCCGCAGTTCGTCGCCGGGGTCGCCTGGATCGACAGTGGCCGCACCCACCTCGCCTACGTGCCTGGGCTGGCCGAGCCGCCGGAACTCGAAAACCGCGGCCCGGCCGAGGTGCTGCCGTCGAAGCGCGACAAGCTCGCCGCCACCTTCAACGGGGGGTTTCCGCTCGAAACCTCCAACGCCGGGCTGATCTATCGCGGCGAAGTGCTGGCGCCGATGGTGAACGGGATCGCCACCCTCGTCGAGTACCGCGACGGGCGGATCGACATCCGCCCCTGGCAGAACGGCGAAAACACGAACCCGAAGATCGTTTTCGCGAAGCAGAACCTGCCGCCGATCATCGACGAAGGCAAGCTCAACCCGAACCTCAGCGACGGCCCCGAATGGGGGGCGACGGTCAACAACGCGGTCCGGGTTTGGCGCTCCGGCCTCGGCGTCGACAGGCGCGGCAACCTGATCTATGCCGCCGCCAATGACCAGACGGTCGAATCGCTGGCTGAAATCCTCAAGCGCGCCGGCGCGGTGAGGGCGATGGAGCTCGACATCAACGAAGACTGGACCAGCTTCATCACCTACCGCCACCCGGGCGCGGTGGAACCGTCGAACCTGCTGCCGGAAATGTTCCGGCCCGACACCCGCTACCTCGAACCCGACGAACGCGACTTCTTCGCCGTCTACGTGAAGAAGGGAGGCGAATGAGCGCGCGCCGCCTCACCCCCGGCGCTCGCGCCCGCCGCGCTCTGCTGGTCGACTCGATCGTCGCCGCGGTCCTCGCCGCGCTCGCCCTCAGCTTGGCTGCAGGCCTTGGGGTCGTCGCCTTCTTCGCACTGCCGCTGCTGTTGCTCGGTCTGCTCTGGATCGGCGTCGAACGCCTCGTCCTCCGGCTCAGGCGCCGACGCGCCTGAACGACTCAGGCGGGGCTGGTGGAGGTGGGCTGCGGCTCTGGGTCCGCGACCTCTTCTTCCACCTTGCCGCCCGGCATCCAGGCTAGGGAGACGACGAAGGCGATTGCCATTGCCGCTGCCATTCCGTAGAAGACGGTGCGGGAGGCGAGGGCGAAGTCGTGGGGGATGCTGTCGACGACCTTGGCGATCGGGCCGTGCAGGTGGGCCGGCGCTTCGCCGCCGGCCCCGCCTTGGCTGATCGTGTCGGCGATTTCGTCGGCGGCCTGCTTGGGGACGCCGTTGGCGGCGGCGGTCGCCTCGAGGTTGGAGCGGTTCTCGAGGATCAGGATCGAGCCGAGGACGGCGAGGCCGAGGCTGGAGCCGAAGTTGCGCACGGTCTGGGTGATCCCGGTCGCCTCGCCGTAGCGGCTGCGCGGCACCCGGTTCAGCGCGTCGGTGTTGGCGGGGCTGAGGACGAGGCCGACCCCGGCGCCGACGATGACGATGAAGTACCACTGGTCGCTGACCGAGAGCTTGGTCAACGAGTGCCCCCAGAGGAAGAAGCCGACGGCGGCGACCGCGCAGCCGAGCACGACCGAGGGCCGCGCCCCGACTTTGTCGAGCAGTTTGCCGCCGTACTGGGAGGCGGTAGCGAAGCCGGCGAAGAAGATCAGCAGGTAGAGCCCGGTTTCCGAGGCGCTTTCGCCGAGCGAGATCTGCGCGTACATGCTGGCGAAGAAGAAGAGCGGGACGAAGGGGATCATCAGCAGGAAGAGGATTGCGTTGTCGACCGCGAAGGCACGGTCGCGGAAGACCGAGAGCCGCAGCAGCGGGTTCTCGACCCGCAGCTCGTAGCGGACGAAGGCGGCGAGGATCAGCAGGCCGGCGGCGATGCAGAGCCAGGTCGAGGCGCTTCCCCAGCCCCAGACGCTCGACTGCTGCAGGCCAAGCACGGCGAGCCCCATGCCGCCGGTAATCAGCACCGTGCCGCGGTAGTCGAGCGGCGCCGGGTGCTTCTCGTCGGCCGGCTTCGATTTGGCGATCAGGATCAGGGCGATGATCGCGACCGGGATGTTGACCCAGAAGATCGCCCGCCAGGTCCACTCGGTCAGGTAACCGCCGGCGATTGGGCCGATCGAGGTGAGGCCGCCGGCGACGGCGAAGAAGATCGCCATCGCCTGGCCGCGCTGGCGCACCGGGAAGGCGTTGAGGACGATCGCCAGCGCCGCCGGGAACATGATCGCCGCGCCAGCCCCCTGGACAATGCGGAAGAAGATCAGCCAGGCCTCGTCGAGCGAGCCGGTCGGGGTGGCGCCGCAGAGGGCGGAGGCGGTGGCGAAGACGACGACGCCGAGCACGACCATTCGCCGGTGGCCGGCGATGTCGGCGAGGCGGCCGCCGAAGGCGAACAGCGCCGAGAGCGAGAGCAGGTAGCCGTTGATGATCCACTGCACGCCCGTGGTGCTGAGCGAGAGGTCCTTCTGAATCGTCGGGATCGCGATCGCCACGATCGTCTGGTCGATGAAGGTCATCGCGACCGCGAAGATCATCGCCGCGAGGATCAATTTGCTGTTCTGGCTGGGCGAGTCGTTCATGCCTCTCGCCTTTGCCGCGAGCGAGGCGATTCCTTCCCACTCTCCGCTATTGTCGCCCGCGCAATGCCCCCCGTCTTCTGGCTTGGATTCGGAATCGCGGCGGCCATCTTTCTGATCGGCTGCATCGCCGGCGCCCGCTCGCGCACGGCCACCCTCGCCAGCGGCGCCGCGATGGGTGCCTACCTTGGCGTCATGTTCGCCTTCCCGCTGCTGGCCATCGGCCTAGCCACCAGCTAGCGCGCCCGAGCCCGCACCCTTGCCGACGGGCCGAAAACCGCCCTATATAGAGCGAAATCGTCCCGTCAACCGAGTTCGCTGGATCAACACCATCGCCGCGACCGCTTTCGTCGTCGGCGGCTCGCTGTTTGCGCTTGGCGCCCTGCTCGCGCAGGCGGACGTCGGCTCGCCGCGGCTGGCGGGAGCGGTCTTCCTCGTCGGCGGTGTCTTCTTCACCACCGGCGGCTACGCCTCGGTCCTGCTGGTGGCGAACGCGCCGCGCGGCACCGGCCCCGAGGGAGTATTGGAAGCCGGTCGCTGGCGCTGGTGGTCGACCGAGCCGGGTCGACTCGACTGGCTGAGCGCGGTCGCCCTCTTCGTCGGCACCCTCTACTTCGGGGCAAGCCTGCTGGCGGCGTTGCTCGGCGACCTCAGCACCGCCCAGGAGCACCGCTTGGTTTGGAGCCCGGAAATCGTCGGTTGCGTCCTCTTCCTCCTCTCCGGCCACCTCGCCCTGACCGAGTTGCGTCGTGACCTTCCGCGCGGCCGCCGCGCTGAGGACCTTGGCTGGTGGATCGCGGTCGTCAACCAGCTCGGCTCGGCGCTCTTCATGGTCTCCGCGGTCGCCGCCTTCGTCCGCCCCTCGACCGGCGACGAGCTCGCGGTCGGAATCGCCAACTGGGGCACGTTCGCCGGTGCCGCCTGCTTCGCGATCGCCGGGGCGATGCAGGAGTTCGAACGTCCTGGTGCTGGCATGAACGAGGACCCGGCGGGGTAGCCGAGGTCCCATGACGCATGCGACCGAAACCCCTGTCCTGACCCTGCACGACGGCGTCGCGATACCCCAGCTGGGGTTCGGCGTCTTCCAGATCCCGGCCGAGGACACGCAGGAAAAGGTCGAGGAGGCGCTGGCGGTTGGCTACCGCCACGTCGACACCGCCGCCGCCTACCGCAACGAGGCGGGAGTCGGTGCCGCGATCGCCGCCACCGGCGTGCCGCGCGAGGAGGTCTTCGTCACCACCAAGCTCTGGAACTCTGAGCAGGGCTACGACTCCGCTTTGCGCGCTTTCGAGGCAAGCCTGGAGCGGCTCGGCACCAGCCACGTCGACCTCTACCTGATCCACTGGCCGCGGCCGGACCGCGATCTCTACCTCGAGACCTGGCGAGCTTTCGAACGGATCCGCGAGGAAGGCGGCGCGCGCTCGATCGGCGTCTCCAACTTCCGGGTCGAGGACCTGGAGCGGCTCGATCGCGAGGCCGAGGCGATGCCGACCGTGAACCAGATCGAGCTGCACCCGCGGCTGCAGCAGGCCGAGCTGCGCGCCTGGCACGCCGCCCACGACATCGCCACCGAGGCCTGGAGCCCGCTGGCGCAGGGCGAGCTGCTGGAAGACGGGACGATCGAAACGGTCGCCGCCCACCACGGCAAGACCCCGGCGCAGACGATCTTGCGCTGGCACCTGCAGCTCGGCAACGTAGTCATCCCCAAATCGGTGACGCCGGAGCGGATCCACGAGAACTTCGAGCTCTTCGACTTCGAGCTGAGCGAGGACGACATGGCCACGATCGAGCGCCTCGACGCCGGCGAGCGCACCGGCCCCGACCCGGCCACCTTCAGCGCTGGCTAGCCAGCCAAACTGAAAGGATGCGGCCGTGGCAGGTGACGCACGAGCCGAGGCGCCGCGGACGGAGCGGGTGCTGCCGGGGATCTGGCGCCTGCGGCTGCCGTTGCCGTGGCCGGGCGTCCCGCACGGCAACGCCTGGGCGGTCGAGAGCGACGGTGGCATCGTCATGTTCGACACCGGCATGGGCGGCAAGGGCCGGCTGCGCCAGCTCGACGTAGCGCTGGCAGGGGCCGGGTTCGGGGTCGAGGACGTCCGCCTCGTCGTCTGCACCCACTCCCACACCGACCACTACGGCCTCGGTGGCGCGATCTGCGAGCAGGCCGGTTGCGAGCTCTGGATGCACCCGAAGTGGGAGCACGTCCGCCTGCTCGCCGACGACCCGGAGGCGGCGCTGGAGCAGCGGATCGAGGTGGCGCGGATGAGCGGGGTCCCGGTCAAATCGCTGGAGCGCTACCGCGAGGCGCGCAGCGACAGCGAGACCGGCATCGACCTCCTCAAAGAGCCCGACCTCGACCTCGTGCCCGGGGTCGAGGTGGAGACCGACCTCGGCACCTGGCAGGTGATCGAGACCCCCGGCCACGCGCCCTCGCACGTCGTCCTCCACCAGCCCGAGAAACGGCTGCTGATCTCCGGCGACCACCTGCTCGGGCGCACCGTCCTCTTCTTCGACCACGGTCACAGCCCCGACCCAGTCGGCGAATTCCTCGCCAGCCTCGACCGGGTCGAGCCGCTCGAGGTCGACCTCGTCCTGCCCGGTCACGGGCGCACCTTTCGCGACCCGGAGGCGAAGATCGCCGAGTCGCGCCGCCAGGTCACCGAACTCCTCGGCAAGGTCCGCGCCGCCCTCGGCGAGGGCGAGAAGACCGCCTTCGAGATCGTCGCCGAGATCCTCGGCCCCGACAACGTCAACACCCCCGCCAGCGCCTGGATCCTGCAGATCGTCCTCTCCTGCCTCGACCACCTGGCGATCGCCGGCGAGGTGCGGGCGATCGAGGGGACCGACCCGCAGCGCTGGGCTCTCGCGTAGCCTTTCCCGACGATGCCGAGCTTCAGATACGTCCGCCACGTGGACGCCCCGCCCGAGATCGTCTTCGAGGTGCTGACCGACCACCGGCGCTACCCGGAGATGACGCCCCTGCGCAAGGCCGTGCTCGAGCGCGAAGGCGAGCCGGCGCCGAACGGCCTCGGCGCGATCCGCGTCCTCAGCGCGGTCGGCCCGCCGATGCGCGAGGAGGTGATCGCCTACGAGCCGCCGAGCCGCTTCGCCTACAAGCTCCTCTCCGGGCTGCCGTTCCGCGACCACGTCGGCACCGTCGAGCTGACCCCGCTCGACCAGGGGACGCAGGTGATCTACGCCGTCCACACGACGCCGACCGTCCCGCTCGGCGGCTTCGTCGCGATGGCCGTCCTCAAGCAGGCGATCAAACAGCTGCTGGGCGGGGTTACCAAAGAGTCCGAGCGCCGCGCCGCGAGTGGCTGAGGGCGGGCCAGCGGGCGGAGCCCGCGTTTTCTCCCAGCTGCGTGACGCCCTGCGGCTGCTGGCACACCCGCGCCAGCTCTGGCGCGAGCACCGGCGCTGGGCGATCGCGCTGCTCGCCGGCACGGTCATCGCCATCGCCGGGGCGATCGTCGCCTACGAACTGCTGAAGCGCCCGGCCGACGTCCACAACGAACAGGCGATCCGCCACTTCAAACCGCAGAAGCCGCCGCCGCCGAAGGAACCGAAGACGGTCAACTGGCCGGTCTTTGGCTTCAACCCCTCCCGCACCAAGTACCTGCCGGTGAAGGGGATCAAGCCCCCCTTCGACAAACTCTGGCGCTTCACCGACCGGCCGCTGCTCGAGTTCCCGCCGATCTACGTCGGCGGCAAGCTCTACTTCGTCAACAACAGCGGCTACGCCTACTCGCTCGACGCCGACACCGGCGAGGGGCTGTGGAAACGGCGGATCGGCCGGCTCAACGCCTCCTCGCCCGCCTACTACAACCACCGCCTCTACATCGTCAACCTCGTCCCCGGCCACATCGTCAAGTTGAACGCGAAAAACGGCAAGGTGATCTGGAAACGGAGCCTGCCGGGGCGGGCCGAGTCCTCGCCGGTGGTGATTAACCGCACCGTCTACTTCGGCGACGAAAACGGCTACCTCTACGCGGTCAGCACCGGCAAAGGCAACATCCGCTGGGCGACGCCGCTCGGCGGCGCGATCAAGTCGGCGCCGGCCTACTACGGCGGCCGCCTCTACGTTGGCGACTACGGCGGCCACATGAACGCGGTCGACGCCAAGAGCGGCAAGCTGGTCTGGCAGGCCGGCTCGCTCGGCCCAGGCTTCGGCGGCTCCGGCGAGTTCTACTCGACCCCTGCCGTCGCCTACGGCCGCGTCTACGCCGGCAACAACGACGGCCGCGTCTATAGCTACGACACCTCCAACGGCGAACTCGCCTGGTCCTACTCGACCGGCGGCTACGCCTACTCGGGCCCCGTCGTCGCCAACACCAAGCACAGCCCGCCGACCGTCTTCATCGGCTCCTTCGACGGCAACATCTACGCGCTCAATGCCAAGGACGGCGGCCTGCGCTGGAGCCGCTCGGCCGGCGGCCAGGTGGTCGGCGCGCTCTCGGCCGTCGGTGAAATCGTCTACGTCGCCGAGTTCACCAACAAAACGACGAGCGGCTTCATGATGAGGAGCGGCAAGCGCGTCTTCCGCTACCCGAAGGGGACCTACACGCCGGTCATCTCCGACGGGCGCCGCATCTACCTAACCGGCTACTCGAGCATCACCGCGCTCCAACCCCACCGGGGGGTGGCGGCGGTAGGTGAGGCGCATCCGGCGCGTAAGACGGGAAGTGGCCAGAGTGGAGGCGGGCGCGCAAAACGCTGAGGCTGGCCGAGTAGTTCTGGATCCGGTAGCTGCTGGTGTCGCCGAAGTCCTGGTAGTAGACCATCAGCTTGCAGCGGTGGTGGCTGCGCACCCAGGCGAAGAGCTTGCTGACGAAGGTCGGGTCGTCGCCGCTTTCGACGCCCCACTCGGGGAGCGCGAACGGCTTGCCGGAGAAGCGGCGGTAGAGGCCGGTCAGCGCCTTCCATTCCGGGTAGGCGGCGTAGAAGTCGGTGCCGACCCAGTCGACCCAGCGCGAGCCGGGGTAGAAGTGTTTGGGTCGGTTCTGGGGGGTGGTGGGGGAGCCAGAGGGAAGCGGGCTCCAGACGAGCGCCACCGGCGCCTTCGGCAGGGCGCGGACGTTGATCGTCAGCGGCGGCAGGCCGGCTTCGGCGAGGCGGCGGTTGATCTTGGCGCGCTTGCCGCCACCGTGGACGATCACGTAGATGCGGCGGAAGGCGCGTTTGTAGGCGTGGGGGCTGTGTTCGGGCCCGCGCGAGGCGCCGGAGCAGTCGTAGGCGGCCCAGACATTGAGGCAGCGGTTGGGCTCGCCCAGCGGCCGCACGTAGGCGGGCATTTCCTTTTCGTAGAAGACCTTGTTGAGGCGGATCAGGTAGCGGTCGCCCTGGCCGGCGGCGATCTGGGCCGGGGTAATCAGCTCGTGGCCGTCGTTGTTGTCGGCGGTGGAGATGTGGATCATCGGTCGGGTGCGGGCGATCTGCCAGCGCCGGATCGAGTCGGGGAAGTCGCTGCCCCAGGTGCGGAAGGACTCCATCACCGCCGGGTGCTTGTGGACGGCGCTGGAGAAGTGGCCGAAGTCGGCGGGGTCGCCGGTGTCGGAGACGCCGAAGTAGACCTTGTGGCCGGACGGGGTGAGGATGCCGGCGCTGGCGGCAGCGGGCAGCATCAGCAGCAACGTGCTGCCGAGGATGACCGCGAGAGCGGCTCGGAACTTAGGCAAGCCGAGCACCGGAGGTCCCTATGCTCGCAAGGAGTGAGGAGAGGCTTCCACCCACGCTTGCTCGCTGCAACCGCGGTTGCGTTTGGCGCGCTTGTCTGGGCTGCGCCGGCGGCCGCGTCGGCCACGGCCCCGTTCGGGCACGTTTGCACTCCCGAGAACGGGGTGCGCTTCTGCCCGACGCCGGACCTCGCCTCGCGCGTGCCCTCCTTCGACGGGGTGCCGCTCGACGTCGACGTCACCCTGCCGGAAAAAGGCAAAGGCCCGTTCCCGGCGATCGTGATGCTGCACGGCTTCGGCGGCAGCAAGACCGACTTCGAGACGACCACGCCGGAAGGCCCGGCCCCCGAAGAAGCGGGCAACGGCTCGACGATCTACCGCTACAACAACGACTTCTACGCGCGCCGCGGCTACGCGGTCCTCAACTACAGCGCCCGCGGCTTCGGCGAATCCTGCGGCGGCGGTCCCGCCGGGGACCACTCCGGAGCCTGCGCCGCCGGCTACATCCGCCTTGCCGACAGCCGCTACGAGGCGCGGGACACGCAGTACCTGCTCGGCCTGCTCGCCGACGAAGGGGTGGTGCGGCCGCGGGACATCGGCGTCACCGGCATCTCCTATGGCGGTGGCCAGAGCATGGAGCTGGCGTTCCTGCGCGACAAGATCCTCACCCCCAAAGGCAAGCTGGCGCCCTGGCGCAGCCCCAAGGGCAAGAAGATGGCGATCGCCGCCGCCTACCCGCGCTGGCCCTGGTCGGACCTGGTCTCGGCGCTGATCCCCAACGGCCGCTACAAGGACTGGAAGGTGGCGGGCAAAGAACAGAGCCTGCATCCCTACGGCGTGCCGATCTCCAGCTACCTCAACGGCCTCTACCTCACCGGCGTTCTCAACGGCTACTACTGCGGCGGCGCTCCCGCCTCCTTCCCCTGCGCCGACCCGGAAGCGAACATCGCCCAGGACAAAGCCTGGATCGACGCCGGCCAGCCGCTCCCAGCGGAAGCGCGGACGGCGCTGCAGGGGATCTACCGCTTCCACGCCGGCTATCCGCTGCGCTTCCTCAAGGGCGCCTCGAAGCCATCGCCGCTGCTGATCGAGAGCGGCTTCACCGACGAACTGTTCCCGATCGAACAGGGCCTGCGGGTCTACTCGGCCATTCGCTCGCAGAATAAGAAGGCGCCGGTGGCGCTCCAGCTCGGCGACCTCGGTCACAGCCGCGGCTCCAACAAGCCGGGACTGAACCACTACTTCAACAACCAGGCGGCGAGGTTCTTCGCCGCCCACCTGCTGGGGGCGAAGAAGAAGGCACCGGCCCCGGGTCTGGTCACGGCTTTCACCACCACCTGCCCGCTCAGCGCCCCCGATGGCGGACCGTTCAAGGCGACTGCCTGGAAAGCCCTCCACAAAGGTCTTTTCCGCTTCGGCGGCAAAAGCGCCCACCAATTCACCTCCAGCGGCGGCAGCGCCGAAGTCGCGCGCGCCTTCGACCCGGTCTTCGGGGCCACCGAAGCCTGCAAGACGATCCCCTTCACGCCGGAGGAAAACACCGCCAGCTACTTCCGCACGGTCAAGCGCGGCTTCACCCTGATGGGCCGCACCACGATCGAGGCCCAGATCTCCAGTACCGGCCAGTACGGCCAAATCGATGCCCGCCTCTGGGACATATCTCCAGAAGGCACCCAGCTCCTAGTAGACCGCAGCGTCTACGCCCTAGAAAACGCCCAATCCGGCCTGATCGCCTTCCAACTCCACGGCAACGCCTACCACTTCGCCAAAGGCCACAAGCTCGAGCTCCAACTCCTAGGCCGCGACGCCCCCTACTACCAACCCGGCAACTTCCCCTACACCGTCAACGTCTCGAACGTCCAGGTGACGCTGCCGACGCTTCAGCGCCAACCGCGCTGAGGCGTACGGCTGAGTCGAGCTTTAGCAAAGCTCAGGGCCTGGTCTTTCGGAACCAGGTGAGGATGTGTTGGCCTATCGGATTGACAGCCTGTCGTTTGAACTTGAGGCGGCGGCCCCCCATGTTGCGAATCTGCTCCATCTCGTGGATGGTGACGTAGCGGTGACCTGATGCCGATCTGTAGAAGATCTTGAGGACAAACGGGCTGAAGTCCTCAGTCCCGGCATCGACTGCGAGAGGGATTCCGATGTTCAGTTCCTCTTCCTCCGGAAGCACTGGCCTGTCTACATTCCAACCTTCCTTCAGCAGATCTCTGTGATCGGCTTTGGCAAAGATGTCGATGCCGTCCAATATCGCTGGTCCAGAACCGAGATTGCTCACCTCTACGGACAAAGCCCACTCTACGTCCGTGTCCTGATCGTCTGGATCAACTGCATGCAGGTTGAATGCGCCCTGATAGTCAGGGCTTGCGAGCAAGAATGGGAGGTCGAGCGCTTCGACACTTGCAGTGGTGCTTCTTGCGAGTCGCCAGGTGCCGAACGCAAGGAGGAGGGTCCCCACTCCGACTATCAGGTCTCCAAGTGAGAGGGTCAAGTTAATTAGAAATATGAGCATGGGTTCGAACGGCGCGGGGCGCTATCGAGGATTCTTTGGTGCTGGTACCCCAAGCTGCCTGCAGATCGTCCGCACCAGACCGGGTCCAATCTCTTTGTGTCGGGGTACTGCTGAAACCTGATCCTGTGGACCGCGCCACTTGGCGTGCTTCGTGCCGCCGACCTCTCGGCAGCCGTGGGAGATGAGATGACGTTCGAAGTCGCGGCGCTTCACGCCGCGGCAGTAAACCGCAGGTGCTCCCGGTCTGGCTCTCCGGCTTCTCCGGCTAGCTCCTCGTCGGGGGTCAAGACAGTCTGCAGCGCGTCGAGCACATTCTCGCGGGCCTCCTCGCGGGTGCGGCCTTGGCTGACGGCGCCGGGTACCTCGAGCACGCGCGCAACGATCCAACCAGCCTCGTCCGGGCTGTCAAAAGCGATCGTGAAGTCGACGGATGCGGCCATCGTCGTAAAACGGTAGCGCGTGTGAGCAGAGGGATGTCTAAGCGGCTTCGCTGAGGGCGGAGCCGTGCTCGGCTATGAGCGCCAGCACTTCGGGGGCGTACTTCTCTACGAAGCTGGGGCCGATGCCACTTATCGCCAGCAGGGCGTCCTCGTCGGTGGGGCGGGTGGCGGCAATTGCGGTGAGGGTCTTGTTGTGGGCGACGGTGTAGGCGGGGTTGCCGGCGGCGGCTTGGAGGCGCCAGGCTTTGAGGGCCTCGAAGAGGGGCTCGTCGGCGGGGGAGAGGTCGGGTGCTGGTGCCTTGGCGGCGGCGGTGCGCTGGGGCTTGCGGACGGCGATCGTCTCCGGGTCCGGCAGCCAGTCGAGCATGTCGCAGATGTCGCAGCAGCGCTCCAGCGGCGCCCCCGCGGTGCGGTCGCTGAAGTGGTCGAGGAGGGCGCGGCGGCGGCAGTCGGTGCCATAGATGAAGGCTTTGATCGCGTGGTAGGTCTGCCAGCCGCGCTCGCGGGCGATCGTCAGCTCGGGGTCGCCGGCGCGCTGTTCGTTGAAACGGACGAGGCGGCCGAGGTCGGCTTTCAGCGCCAGCATCACCGCCCGCGAGGAAAGGCCGTCGCGCCCGGCGCGGCCCGCCTCCTGGTAGTAGGCCTCGACGCTGGTCGGGATCGTCACGTGCCAGACAGAGCGCACGTCGGGCTTGTCGACGCCCATGCCGAAGGCGTTGGTCGCGCAGATGACGCCGGTGTCGGTGGCCATGAAACGTTCCTGGATCGCGGTCCGCTGCTGCGGTTCGAGGCCGGCGTGGTAGGCGACCGCGGCGATCTCTGCGTCGCGCAGCTCGGCCGCCACCCCTTCGGTCTGCTTGCGGGTGCCGCAGTAGACGATTGCGGGACGGTTGGCCGGATCTGCCAGCCCGGCCTCGAGCAGCGCCTGCCGCCGCGCCGTCGAGCCCTTGCCCTCGAGCGCGACGACGTCGAAGGAGAGGTTCGGCCGGTCGAAGCCGGAGCGCACTTGCAGCGGCTCGCGCATCCCGAAGCGGGAGGCGACCTCCCGCGCTACCGGCACGGTCGCCGTCGCCGTGCAGGCCATCACCGTCGGCCGTCCCAGCCGCTGCACCACCTGCGGCAGCCGCAGGTAGTCGGGGCGGAAGTCGTGGCCCCACTCGGAGACGCAGTGCGCCTCGTCAACCGCGATCAGGTCGACCTCGCGGTGGGAGAGCGCTTCGACGAAGACGTTAGAGGCGAACCGCTCCGGCGAGCAGTAGACGATGCGCGCGCCCTCGCGGATCTGGGCGAGCGCCTCGCTCACCTCCCAGTCTTCCATCCCCGAGGAGATCATGGCCACCGGCCGCCCCAGCCGGTTCAGCTTCTCCCACTGGTCCCGCATCAGCGCGATCAGCGGGCTGACCACGATCGTCAGGTCCTCCGTCGCCAACCCCGGCAGCTGGTAGCAGAGGCTCTTGCCGCCCCCGGTCGGCATGACGATCAACGAATCGCGCCCCTCCAGCGCCGCGACGACCGCCTCTCTCTGTCCCGGCCGCCATTCCGCGTAGCCGAGCTCGTGCAGCAGCTCGTCAGCTTTCGTGCTCGCCTCGTTCATCGGGCGAGCCACCATAGGCGCTCCCGCGGCGGGTTGCCGCGGGAGCGCTGCAGGCAGTGAGCTACCGCTCCGGGCAGACCGTGTGGTCGAAGCCCGGCTGTTTCGCGAACCGCATCCGCTGGTAGGTGAACGGATGGTTGGACGAGGGGCTGACGGTTAGCTTCAGCCACTCGTGGCAGGGGGTAGTGCTGCCGTTGACGGTGATCCGGTGTAGGTTCGGCACTTCCTCTTCGATCCCGTAGATCGAGCGGTTCTGCGGCCGGCTCGGGTCAGCGAGTGGGTAGTCGTCGATGAACTGGTGCGAGTCGCCGTTCAGCAACAGGACCGGGCCGCCGAACTGGAGTGCCTGGCTGGCGAGCTCCCGCACGATCGGGGTGAAGTGGTCGTACTGGGTCGGGTCGCCCTCGATCGCCGGGTCCCACATATCGGCTTGGATCCCGATCACAACCGCCTTCGCATTGCTCTCTTCGGCGCGGGCAAAGATGTGGTCGAGCCATTCGAGGTCGGCGGCGGTGCGGTTCGTCACCTCGTCGATCTGCGAGCTGGTGCGGGGCTGTTCGAACCAAGGCAGCCAGTCGTTGTTGGAGCCGGGGACGTTGAGGTCGCCGAACTGGGTCCGCGACTGGCTCCAGGCGACGTTCTCGACGTAGTTGCCGCCCTGGGTCTCCACCTGGCGCGGGTTCTGGCCGAGCGTCTCTCCCGGTTTGTCGAAGAAGATCCGGTGGATCTCGGCGAGGCGGGCGGGGCGGCTGTCGCCGTTGAGGATGGGGCCGGCGGGCCAGAAGGCGCCGTTGTTGGCGCGGTGGCAGTCGGTCCACTCATTGTCGCCCGGCGTGTAGACGAACGGGTCTTCGAAACCATCGAAGTCTTTGCGGATCTGTTCGAAGTATTCGGTCGTGCATTTGCTCGAGCCGTTCTTGATGTCGCCGAGGTGCAGCACGAGGCTGACGCTGGGATCGCTGTTGATCTCGGCGACGTCGTTGGGGAAATTTTCGATCTGCGGGGTCCCGTAAGGGGTGTCGCCGATCACCGCCAGGGTGGTGGGCTTGGCAGGGCTGACGGCACTGTTGCCGCTGAGGGCGGTTGAGCCGAGGGCAAGCGGAGCTGCCAGCGCCATCGTCGCGGCAAGCGCCACGACCAGCGCGAGAACACGCTTCATTCTGATTCCTTTCGTCAGGTGGATTGCCGGCGCGACGCTAGGGCGCTCCACCCGACTGAATGTGGCTCTCTCGTAGCCGGTCCGTGACGATCTTGTGAAGCGTCAGCCCTCGTCGCCGTCCTTCTCGCCCTTGGTCGCGCCTTCGACATGCTCGGCGCCGCTGACAGTCAGCGTCCCTCGCTCGTCCGACCCGCCCGGGCAATAGATCGTGTATTTGCCGGCCTCCAAGGTCGCCGAGAAGCTGCCGGCAAGGCCATCGGTGATGTTCTCCTCCTCCCCGAGGACCTTTTCGCCTTCCATTATCTCCATCTCGGTCACCTTCGAGGTGCCGGCATTTTCGATTTCGAAGACGAGGGGGCCGGCCGGCGCCGTCGTGTCGTGCGGCTCGCAGCCTTCGTCGGTGAGCTTGAACGCGACCTTCTTCGCGTTCGCGGGCAAGTCTTCGCTTGACCCGCAAGCGCTGAGGGCAATGGCCAAGGCGAGCGACATCGCGACGCAGACGACGATCGACAGATGCTTGCGATTCATTTCTTCAGGTGCTCCTTCTCGGATCTTCTGGACGAGTTAGGGCACCCTAACAAATACCGACGGATCTAGTCGGATTAAGGGGCGGTTCCTTCTTTTGTTCCGGATACCGGCACAAAGGAAGGAACCGCTAAAGAATCAGGCGGCGCTCTCGGCGGCGCCGACCCGGGCACCGGAGCTCGAGCGCACGCCCTCGCGGCGGCGCCAGGGCCGCATCCCCTGCGGCCAGAGGACGAAGACCGTCATCGGGATCGCGTAGGCGAGGTAGACGGTGACCTCGATCGCGGTCGGGCTCGGCTGCAGGCCGAGCATCCCGGTCAGCAGCGAGCCGGAGATCGTCCCCGGCTGAACCAGCCAGGAGAGGTCGAGCGCCTGACCCTGGAAGCTGTTGATCCAGCCGGCCTCGTGGGCGGTGTGGGCGGCGGTCGCCAGCAGCCCAGCGGCGACGAAGACGAGGACCAGGCCGGTGAAGCGGAAGAAGCGGGTGAGGTTGATGCGGACCCCGCCGCGGTAGAGGCCAAGCCCGATCGCGATCGCGGCGACGAGGCCGAGCACCGCACCGGCGCCAGCGGCGGTCGTGTTGGAGGCCTCCTGGAAGGCGGCGAGGAGGAAGACCGAGGTCTCGAAGCCCTCGCGCAGGACGGCGAGGAAGGCCATCCCGACCAGCGCCATCGTCGAGCCGGCGGCGAGCGCCGAGGCGGCGTCGCCTTCCAGTTGCGCCTTGATCCCGCGGGCGTGGCGGCGCATCCAGACGATCATGTAGGTGACGGCGCTGACCGCGATCAGCCCGACCACGGTCTCCAGCCCCTCCTGCTCCTTCTGGGGGAGCTGCTGGCCGACGACTTCGAGGGCGATCGCGACGCCGAAGCAGAGCGCCACCGCGATCGCGATCCCGCCCCACATCTGCCGCAGCGCGTCGCGGCGCCCCTCCTTGACCAGGAAGGCGGCGATGATGCCGACGATCAGAGCGGCCTCGACGCCCTCTCGCAAGCTGATGACGAAGGTGGGGATCATTGCGGGGTGGTTCTCCTAGGGGAAAGCGCGCGGGCGATTAGGTCGCCCTAATTAGGACGGCCGAAAACCTAGCACGCCGCTAGGGAATGCGCGCCGACGGGACGGAAATACCCCTATATGGAGGGAAATCGTCCCGTCAGCTTTGGGGGAGCCAGGGGTTGGCCCACTGGGCGACGCCGCGGGGCAGCTTGGCGGCCTCCTCGGGACCCCAGGTGCCCTGCTCGTACGGATGAACCGGTCCCGGGTCGTCGAGCAGTGGCTGGACCACCCGCCAGGTCTCTTCGATCGCGCTCTGGCGGGTGAAGAGCTGGTGCTCGCCGGCGATTGCGTCGCCGAGCAGGCGCTCGTAGGGCTCGGGGTCCTCGCCCGGTTTCTTCTCGAAGAGGACCTCGAGGTCGGCCGCCTGGAAGGCCTCCTCGCCGGCCTTCTTCGCGTAGAGGCGGGTGCGCGCCCCCGGCGTCGGCTCGATCCGGATCGTCATCCGGTTCGGTTCCGGCGTCTTGCCGTGACCGACCCCGAGCCGCGGCGGCCGCTTGAAGAAGACGCTGACTTCGCTCACCTTCTCCGGCAGGCACTTGCCGGCGCGGATGAAGAACGGCACCCCCGCCCAGCGCCAGTTGTCGACCGCGAGCTCCATCGCCGCGAAGGTCTCGGTGGTCGAGTCCGCCGCCACGTCCTTGACTTCGTTGTAGCCCTCGTACTGGCCGCGCACATAGCGCTTCGGGTCGGCTGCGCAGATCGCCTTGAAGAACTCCAGCTTCTTGTCGCGGACGCTGTCGTGATGGTTGCCGCTCGGCGGCTCCATGCCGACGATGCCGAGCACCTGCAGGGCGTGGTTCTGGATCACGTCGCGCATCGCCCCGACCGCGTCATAGAAGCGGCCGCGGTCGGCGACCCCGAAGTCCTCGGCGATCGTCATCTGCACGTGGGAGACGTGCTCGCGGTTCCAGACCGGCTCCAGCAGCGAGTTGGCGAAGCGCAGGTAGGTGATGTCCATCACCGGCTCCTTGCCGAGGTAGTGGTCGATGCGGAGGATCTGCTCCTCGCGCAGGACCCTGCGAAGCTCGGCGTTGAGCTTGCACGCCGATTCGAAGTCGTGCCCGAACGGCTTCTCGATCACCACGTGCGCGTTCTCGGTCAGCCCCGCTTTGCCGAGCCCCTGGACGACGGTGGCGAACAGCGACGGCGGGATCTCCAGGTAGAAGACCGGCCGCTTGGCGTCGCCGAGCGCCTTGCCGACGCGCTCGAAGGTGGCGGCGTCGGCGTAGTCGCCCTGGACGTAGGTGAGCCGCTCGGCGAGGCGGCCGAAGACGTCCTCGTCGGGGTCGCCGACAGTGGCGCCGATCGCTTCGCGGGCGTGCTCGCGCAGCTTCTCGTCGTCCCAGTCGTCGATCGCGACGCCGACGATCGGGCAGTCGAGCTTGCCCCGCGCCTCCAGCCGGTAGAGCGCCCGGAAGGTCATTTTCTTCGCCAGGTCGCCGCTAATGCCGAAGATCGCCAGCACGTCGGCGGCCTGCTCGGAATGGTTCGAAGCGCCGCGGCCCATCGCGTGGGAGGCTATCGGTCTGCCAACCCCTACCAGCGGAGGTCTTCATGCAACTCGGAATCGTCGGGCTCGGTCGGATGGGGGCCAACATGGCCCGGCGCCTGATGCGCGACGGCCACGAGATCGTCGCCTACGACGTCAACCCCGACGCGGTCTCGCAGCTGGCGGGGGAGGGCGCCACCGGCGTCGCCTCGCTGGAGGAGATGGCGGCGCAGCTGAGCGCGCCGCGCTCGGTCTGGGTGATGGTCCCCGCCGGCGAAATCACCGAGCAGACGGTTGACGCCGTCGCTGCCGTGCTGGAGCGCGGCGACGCGATCGTCGACGGCGGCAACTCCTACTACCGCGACGACATCCGCCGCGCCGAAAAGGTGGGGGAGCAGGGGATCGACTACGTCGACTGCGGCACCAGCGGCGGCGTCTTCGGCCTCGAGCGCGGCTACTGCCTGATGATCGGCGGCCCCGACCGGGCGGTCGAGCGCCTCGACCCGATCTTCGCCAGCCTGGCGCCGGGGGTGGAGGAGGCGGAGCGGACTCCGGGCCGCGACGGCGACCCCTCGCCCTCCGAGAATGGCTACCTCCACTGCGGCCCCAACGGCGCCGGTCACTTCGTGAAGATGGTCCACAACGGGATCGAGTACGGGATCATGGCCGCCTACGCCGAGGGCCTCAACGTCCTCAAGAACGCCAACGCCGGCAAGGTCAAGCGCGAGGCCGACGCCGAGACGGCGCCGCTCGACCACCCCGAGTACTACCAGTACGACCTCGACCTGCCCGAGGTGGCGGAGGTCTGGCGGCGCGGCAGCGTAATCGGCTCCTGGTTGCTCGACCTGACCGCGGCGGCGATGCAGGAATCGCCGGACCTGAGCGACTTCGCCGGTCGCGTCTCCGACTCCGGCGAGGGGCGCTGGACCGCGATCGCGGCGATCGACGAGGGGGTGCCGACGCCGGTCCTCACCACCGCCCTGCAGGAGCGCTTCTACTCGCGCGGGCTCGGCGACTTTGGCGACAAAGTGCTCTCGGCGATGCGCAAACAGTTCGGCGGTCACGACGAGAAGAAAGGCTGAGCCCGATGGCGATCGGGCTCGAGGTGGCCGGCGACGAGAAGGCCGCATCGCGGCGCGCGGCGGAGCTGATCGCCGCCGCCGGCGACGAGGCGGTGGGGGAGCGCGGCCGCTTTGCCTTCGCGATGAGCGGCGGCCGCTCGCCCTGGACGATGCTGGCGATCCTCGGCGAGCTGGAGGAGATGCCGTGGGCGGAGACGGAGCTCTTCCAGGTGGACGAGCGGATCGCCTCGCCTGGCTCCGAGGACCGCAACCTGACCCACATGGTGCTCGGCCTCTCGATGGAGCACCAGCCCTCGTTGCGACCGATGCCGGTCACCAACCGCGACCTCGACGCGGCGGCGCACGAATACGAGACCTCGCTGCCGGAGCGCCTCGACGTCGTCCACCTCGGCCTCGGCCCCGACGGCCACACCGCCTCGCTGGTCCCCGGTGACCCGGTCCTCGAGGTG
>DASSNA010000234.1:0-23650 GCA_035688445.1 Solirubrobacterales bacterium
ACTTGGGGACGAAGATCCGCGGCGCCCGTTCCTCGATCCCGCGCACCAGGCCGGCGCCAGCCTCTGCGGGCGTGATCCGTTTCAGCAGCCACTCGGGGCTCAGTTCGCGCACCCGCGGTGCGGTCTCCTGGGCGAAGGCGTCCTGCACCAGTTTCGTGTCGACCCAGCCGAAGTAGCCGACGCTGGCGCTGGCGCCGTGCGGCCGCAGCTCCACCCGCAGCGCCCGGCCCAGCGACTCGACCCCGGCCTTGGCGACCGCGTAGGGGGTGTTGCCGAAGCCGTTGGCGAAGGCATAGACGGAGGAGATCACGACCATCTGGCCTTTGCGCTCGACGATCTGCGGCAGCGCCGCCCGCACCGTCCGCCAGACGCCGAGCATGTCGACCTCGAAGACCCGTTCCCACTCCTCGCCGGAGATGCCGCGCACGGTCGCGAACTGCTTCTGGGCGATGCCGGCGTTGGCGACGGCGACGTCGAGGCCGCCGAATCGCTCGACCACCTCGGCGACGGTGTTCATCATCGCGTTCTGGTCGGTGACGTCGCCGGCGAGTCCGATCGCGCGCTCGCCGATCCGCTCGGCCGCCTCCTGCGCCTCCTGGGCGTCGAGGTCGAGCACCGCGACCGAGGCGCCGCGCAGGTGCATCTGCCGCGCCGTCTCGAAGCCGATTCCGCGGGCCGCACCGGTCACCAGCGCGACCTTGCCGTTGAGGTCATAGCGATCCATCGGGGCGCCACCCTATAGGTCGCTCCTAGAATCCGCGTCTCGTGCCCGGCTTCCAACCCGTCGACCCGAAGCAGTCCTTCCCCGCCCTCGAGGAGCGGATGCTCGCGCGATGGCGCGAGGAGGGGGTCTTCGAGCGCTCGCTCGCCCAGCGCGCCGACGCCCCGGTCTGGAGCTTCTACGAGGGTCCGCCGACCGCCAACGGCCGCCCCGGCTCCCACCACGTCCTCGCCCGCGTCTTCAAGGACGTCTACCCCCGCTACAAGACGATGTGCGGGTTCCGGGTTCCGCGCAAGGCGGGCTGGGACTGCCACGGCCTCCCGGTCGAGCTCGAGGTCGAACGCCAGCTCGGCATCTCCTCCAAGCAGGAGATCGAGGAGTTCGGGATCGCCGAATTCAATCAGCGCTGCCGCGAATCTGTCTTCGAGTACGTCGAGGACTGGAACAAGCTGACCGAGCGGATCGGCTTCTGGATCGACCTCGACGACCCCTACGTCACCCTCGAGGACGACTACATCGAGTCGGTCTGGTGGTCGCTGCGGAAACTCTGGGACGACGACCGCCTCTACGAGGGCCACAAGGTTGTGCCCTACTGCCCACGCTGCGGCACCGCCCTCTCCTCGCACGAGGTAGCGCTGGGTTACCAGGACGTCAAGGACCCGTCGATCTACGTGCGCTTCCCGCTGCTGGGTGAGGACGGGAGCGAGACCGGCGAGTCGCTGCTGGTCTGGACGACGACGCCCTGGACCTTGCCCGGCAACGAGGCCGTGGCAGTTGCGCCTGCAGTCACATATGTACGAGCGCGAATCAACGATGAGACAGTGATCCTCGGCGAGCCACTAGTGGAGAAGGTGCTGGGTGAGGAGGCTGAGGTGCTGGACCGCTTCCCCGGCTCCGAGCTCGTCGGCCGCGCCTACCGCGGGCCGGTCTTCGCTCTCGCCGACGGCGGACCCCCGAACGCCTTCCGGGTTCTGGCCGGTGACTTCGTCACCACCGAGGACGGCACCGGCCTCGTCCACATCGCGCCGGCTTTCGGCGAAGACGACTACAAGGTGGCTGCTGAAAAAGGCCTCTTCGACCCCACCAACGCCACCACCCTCTACAACCCCGTTGGCCTCGACGGGAAATTCGACCGCCGCGTTACCGGCTTCGAGGGTCAGTTCGTCAAGGACCCTGAGGTGACGAAGGAGCTGATCGCCGACCTCGAGCGCCGCGGCCTGCTCTTCCGCGAGCAGGTCTACGAGCACTCCTATCCGCACTGCTGGCGCTGCGGCACGCCCCTCCTCTACTACGCGAAGTCGAGCTGGTACATCGCCACCTCGCAGGCGCGTGACCAGCTGCTCGCCAACAACGAGGAGATCGGCTGGCACCCCGAGCACGTCAAGCACGGGCGCTTCGGCAAATGGCTGGATAACAACGTCGACTGGGCGCTCTCCCGCGACCGCTACTGGGGGACGCCGCTGCCGATTTGGGAGTGCACGGGGGAGGAGTGCGACGAGCGCTTCTGCGCCGGCTCGGTAGCGGAGCTGCGCGAGCGCGCCCGCGAGACCGTCCCCGAGGACCTCCACCGGCCCTACATCGACGGCGTCACGCTCGACTGCGAGCGCTGCGGCAGTCTTATGCGCCGGGTCCTCTCGGTGATCGACACCTGGTACGACAGCGGCGCGATGCCCTTCGCCCAGTTCCACTACCCCTTCGAGGGCAAGGAGGAGTTCGAGGAGCGCTTCCCGGCCGACTACATCTGCGAGGCCCAGGACCAGACCCGCGGCTGGTTCTACACCCTGCTCGCCGAGTCGACCCTGCTCTTCGACACCTCCAGCTACAAGAACTGCGTCTGCCTCGGCCTCATCCTCGACCCCGAGGGGCAGAAGATGTCGAAGAGCCGAGGCAACGTCGTCGATCCCTGGGACGTGCTCGGCGCCCACGGCGCCGACGCCTTCCGCTGGTACTACCTGACCGCCCAGCAGCCCTGGGCCGGCTACCGCTTCTCGGTCGACACCGTCGGTGAGTCGGTCCGCCAGTTCCTGCTCACCCTCTGGAACACCTACTCCTTCTGGGTCCTCTACGCGAACGCCGAGGGCCTCGGCCCGAGCGATTTCGCCTGTTCCTTTTCGTCGGATAGCGACGAAAAGGAACAGGCGAACGAGCTGAACGACCTCGACCGCTGGGCGCTGTCGCGGCTGCAGGCGACGATCGCGACCGTGCGCGAGCGGATGGACGCCTACGACTGCACCAGCGCCGGCCGCGCGATCGCCGACTACGTCGAGGAGCTCTCCAACTGGTATGTGCGGCTCAGCCGCCGGCGCTTCTGGGACGGCGACCGCGCCGCCTTTGCGACCCTGCACCACTGCCTACTGGAGACGGTGGCGATGCTGGCGCCGTTCACGCCCTTCCTCGCCGACGAGATCCACCGCAACCTCGGCGGTGAGGCGGCCGCGCCCTCGGTCCACCTGCGCGACTTCCCGGAGGTCGACGGGTCCCTCGCCGACCCGGACCTGGAGCAGGGGATGGAGGCAGTCCGCCTCACGGTCGAGCTCGGCCGCGCCGCCCGCGCCCAGGCGAAGGCGAAGGTCCGCCAGCCGCTGCGCCGCGCCGTGATCGTCGCCAACGAGGCCGAGCGGGCGGCGATCGAAGCCCGCGCCGGCCTCGTCACGGCCGAGCTCAATGTCAAGGAGCTCGACTTCGTCACCAACGAGTCCGAGCTGGCCAGCTATGTGGCCAAGCCCAACTACCGCGCCCTCGGCCCCCGCTTCGGCAACAAGATTCCGCAGGTTGCCGCTGCGGTCGAGGCGCTCGACGCCGCCCATGTCGCCGCCGTCCTCGCCGAAGGCGGCGAGATCGGCGTCAACGTCGATGGTCGTGATCACAGCCTCGGTCCCGACGACATCGCCCTCGCCCTGCAGCCGCTCGAGGGCTACGAGGTCGAGGCAGAGGCAGGTCACGCCGTCGCCCTCCAGCTCGAGCTCGACGACGAGCTGCGCCGCGAGGGACTTGCTCGCGAGATCGTCCACGCCGTCCAGAACGCCCGCAAAGACGCCGGCCTAGAGATCACCGACCGCATCGCCCTCACCCTCGCCGGCGACCCCGACCTCCTCGCCGCTGCCCAGACCCACCAGGACTACCTAGCCAACGAGGTCCTCGCCACCTCCGTCTCCTACGACGGCACCGCCAACGGCGCCACCGCCAAGATCGACGGCCGCGAGCTAAGCATCGGCGTCACGCGAGCCTGAATGCCCTGAGGAACTGGTGACATTGAAGTTGATCCTGCTGGCGGCTGCTGCCGGCGTCCCGCCAGCTGGGAGTGGGCACCTGAGCCTTTTGGGTGCTCTGCTGGCGGCGGGCTCGGCCCTGGGTGGCGCTTTCTGCGGTGCTGTCGTCGGGCAGTTCCTCGCGGGGAAGAATGCGCACAACCATGCCCTTCTGCTTCGTGCTCAGTCCTTGGTGGATGAGTTCCATAGCCCCGCATTTATCCCCCACCGAGGAATCATGTACGGCCTACCGGAGAAGCTGCCGCCAAGGGAGGATCCGTCCTTCGAGAGGATGTGGGACAGGATCGCGATGGGCTTTGCCGATCCGGTTCTCTATCGCAGGGACGAGCTGAAAAACGTCTGGGTAGGGGAGATGCGAGCAGGATTTACCGAACACGAGCACCTTGGTATCTACGTGGCCTTCGTCGTGCGCTTGGCCCAACTCCCCAGGGACGCGAAGAGTAATCGCCACGTCAGCGCAGCGCTGGTCGCTCTTCGGGTCGAAGGCATCCACTACGACAGCTCTACCCTCATCGACTTCGCTGACGCCCTGGACCGAGCTGCCCGCAAGAAGGGCTCTGAGAGCGACGGGTTGCGGACCGTCTATATCCGGGAGGCCGTGACCTGGGCCGACGAAGTGCGCAACTGATCCGAGCAATAAACAAGCGAGCGCGACCTCAGAATTTCCGCAGATTGCGTCGCTATCGGTGGTTTCCGGATGAGGCAATCCAGGTAGCTGCTGACGATCCAGATGTCGTCATCACCGTTCATCCAAGGAGGCATCTGTGAAAGCCGAGTACGACAGTCGAGCAAATGCTCTCTCAATCAACCTGATTGAGGTTGACCGTTGGGATGACGGGGCGAGTTCGACGAGAACTACTGCACCATCGCCTTCTCCAAGGGTCGTGTAGCGAACATCGGATTGCTCTATCCGAGCAAAACCTCCATTTTCTAGAGGCGGTAGCCGAGCGCTACAAGCTCGATGCGGGCGGTCTGATCGCTACCGCGAAAGCGGCCCTAGCTGCCCCTGATCGCGCGGTGGAGATCAGCGACCGCGTGGTCACCTAGACCTGCGGCTTCTCGCCGATGATGAAGTCCGATTTCTTCGAATCGTCGAACTTCACCCAGCAGTGATCCGGCGAGACGCCGGCGACCTCGATCAGGGCCGCTTCGATGCGTTTGGCGATCTCCGCCTTCTGCTCGTCGGAGCGGCCCTCGTACCAGTGGACTTGAACGAACGGCATGGAAGGGCGCCCGCTTAGGCGAGCGCCGGCTCTAGCTCGGCCTCGAGGCGGCGCTTCGGCATCGCGCCGACGATTTTCTTCGCGATCGCTCCGTCTTTGAAGAGGATCATCGTCGGGATCGAGAGGACTTCGTAGGAGGCCGCCGTCTGCTGGTTCTCGTCGACGTTGATCGAGACGATCTTGAGGTCCTCGCGCTCGCCGTCGATCTCCTCGAGCACCGGATGGACAACCCGGCACGGGCCGCACCAGGGCGCCCAGAAGTCGACGAGCACAGGGCCGTCAGCCTCGAGCACGTCGCTTTTGAAGGTAGCGTCGGTCACGTCCGTCAATTTGCCAGTCACAATCGGTCTCCCGGTCGAAAGTTTTTCAAGCTCAATACTTCAGAAAGTATAGCGACGTTGTCCAGGCCCCTGTCCAGCGGGCGATGGAGCCTCCTCGACCGCGCCGCGGCCGAAGCGCAGCAGGGGTAAGCGCCACACGGCCTCGGCCACGATCGAGAGGTCCATCTTCGAGCTCCCTACCCGCCGCTCGCGAAAAACGATCGGGACCTCGACCACATGGAAGCCAGAGCGGACGGCGCGGTAGGTCATCTCCACCTGGAAGGCGTAGCCGCGGGTGCCAACCTCGTCGAGGTCGATCGCCTCCAGCACCTCGCGGCGGAAGCACTTGAAGCCGCCGGTCAGGTCGCGCAGCTCAAGCCCCAGCACGTGGCGTGCGTAGACGCTGCCGCCGCGGCTGACCGCGCGCCGCAGCGCCCCCCATTCGCTCACCCCGCCGCCGGGCACGTAGCGCGAGCCCAGCACCACGTCGGCGCGCTCGGCCGCCTCCAGCAGGCGCGGCAGGTAGGCGGGGTCGTGGGAGAAGTCGGCATCCATCTCCAGGACCAGCCCAGCCCCGCCGGCCAGCGCCTCGCGGAAGCCGGCGATGTAGGCGGGGCCGAGGCCATCCTTGCGGGGGCGGTGGAGGACGCGGACGTTCTCGTGTTGCTCGGCGAGGCGGTCGGCGATCGCGCCGGTCCCGTCGGGAGAGCCATCGTCGACGACCAGCACCTGTGCCGAGGGCGGCAGCTTGGCGCGAACGGCCTCGACCAGCGGCTCCAGGTTCTCGGCCTCGTTATAGGTCGGCAGGACCACCCAGGCGGGGCCGCTGTGCGAATCCGTCATCGCCTCGATGCTATTCCGGATCAGCAAGCCAACCTAAAGATCTTGGCGCCGCTCCCGGGTAAGTTGCCCCAGTGACCAACGCCGAAATCGCCGCCGCTCTGGAAGAGCTGGGGATCCTCTACGAGCTCGACGGCGCCGTCAAATACCGCGTCCTCGCCTACAGCACCGCCGCCAAGGCGATCCGCGAAAGCCCGGTCTCGGTCGCCGAGCTGGCCGCGCAGAGGCGGGCGACCGAGGTCCCCGGGGTCGGCAAGACGCTGGCGGAAAAGATCGACGCCCTGCTGGAGACCGGCGAGATCCCCGCCGCGGTGAAGCTGAAGGGGAAGTTCCCACCGACCCTGATCGAGGTTACGCGGGTCCCCGGTGTCGGCCCGAAAACTGCGCGGCGCCTGTTCGAGGAGCTCGACATCGCTTCGCTGGAGGACCTGAAAGCGGCGGCCGAGGGGGAAAAGGTCCGCCACGTCAAAGGCCTCGGCCCAAAAGCCGAGGAGAACATCCTCGCGGCGCTGGAGCGGGTGGGGGAGCCGGGGGAGGGACCGGGCCGCGTCCTGCTCTCGGCGGTGAAGCCGATTGCCGAGGAACTCGCGGCGGCGCTGCGGGAGCACCCGGCCGCCAACAAGGTCGAGGTCGCCGGCTCGGTCCGCCGCTGGGCCGAGACCTGCAAGGACATCGACCTGATCGCCACCGCCGAGGAGCCCGCCGCGCTCGCCGAGCATCTCGCCGGCCACCCGCTGATCGCCGCCGCCGGCAACCCGGGCCCCAACGGCGTCCGCGCCCAGACCCACAACGGCATCTCGGTCGACCTGCGGATCGTCCCGCCCGCCGCCTTCGGCAACCTGCTGCAGCACTTCACCGGCTCCCAGGCCCACAACGTGCAGCTGCGCGAAGAGGCAGTCGCTCGCGGCCTCTCGGTCTCCGAGCACGGCATCACCGAGACGGAGAGCGGCGAGGCGGAGACCTGCGAGACCGAGGCCGCCGTCTACGAGCGCCTCAGCTACGACTACATCGAGCCGGAGCTGCGCGAGGGCCGCGGCGAGCTGAAGGCCGCCCGCGAAGGCAAGCTCCCCGACCTGGTCGAGCTCGGCGACGTCCGCGGCGACCTCCACTCCCACACCACCCTCTCCGACGGCCGCGACACGCTGGAGGAGATGGCCGCGGCCGCCCGCGAGCGCGGCTACGCCTACCTGGCGATCACCGACCACTCCGCCAGCCACGGCTTCGGCGACCACGTCACCGCCGAGCGGCTCTGGGAGCGGATCGAGGAGGTGCGCGCCTGGAACAAAGGGAAACGCGGCTTCCGCCTCCTCGCCGGCTCGGAGATCAACATAGGTCTCGACGGCTCGCTCGACTACCCCGACGACCTCGTCGCCGCGCTCGACTGGGTCGTCGCCTCCGTCCACACCTCCTTCTCGATCTCGAAGGAGAAGATGACCGAGCGGGTTTTGACGGCGATCGAAAACCCCAACGTCGACTGCATCGGCCACCTCACCGGCCGCCTGATCGGCCGCCGCGAGCCCTACGGCGTCGACGTCGAGGCGGTCGCCGCGGCCGCGGCCGGCACCGGCACGATGATCGAGATCAACGGCAACCCCAACCGCCGCGACCTCTCCGACCTGCACGCCCGCCTCGCCGCCGAAGCCGGCGTGAAGATCGTCCTCAACACCGACGCCCACGGCGTCGACACCCTTGACAACATGGCCTACGCAGTAGCCACCGCCCGCCGCGCCTGGCTAACCGCCGCCGACGTCGCCAACACCCGCGGCTGGAGCGAGTTCAAGAAGCTGCTGAAGCGCTAGGTAAGCGAGCCCGTCCGTTCCGACTAGAGCAGACTGAGCATCAACGGCAGCAGTGGCACCCGAAGCCCCATAGTCCCCAGCCCGGCAAGGAGGATCGCAGTCGACGAGGAGACGGTGACGATCATCCGGCGGTGACGTTTCGAGCGGAGTTCGCGCAGCGCCTCTCGTCGCTCCTCGGTGTCGAAGTCGTCGTGCTTCTTGATCTCGGAGATGCGCTTCACCGTGGCTCCCGATCGAGCGTCCGGCTCTGCTCGGCACGCAGGTACTCACGACCCTTCTCGGTGATCTCCCAAATCCCGCGCTGCGATTCGCTGCTCACCAACCCGAGTTCCTTCATTCGTAGCCGCGCGAAGCGGGCACGGTTCTTCCATCTCACCTCACCCATCTCCAGTACGTCGCGGTCGCGTTCGGTGAGGCGAGGGCCGATCAGGCCCTCCAGAATGGCGATTACGTCCCTTCCCCTTGCCCTGCCCTTGTGTTCTTCGAGGATTTCGAGGATCGGCACCCAGTACTCGCTCTCGGGCAGGAGGTCCCCATCTGCGGGACGACTTGCTCGTTTAAGTTTTTCGGTTTGTATATTGGGCGTCGTCTCCACTACGTCTAAGAGCCGTGCGATGACACTTTCTGGCGTGTCGCTGAACGACTCCGCATGTAGGAGAAGCCGCCGGTAGAGATAGTCGGATAGCTCGATGTCCCGCATCCGGCCAGTATAACTCTTAGCGGTTTATTAGATGCGGAGATGGTCACTGCGCAACCCGGGAGTGCGCACCAGCTCGATCGGGCGCATGGCGTTGGTGGGGACGACGTAGAACTTGACGCCGTCGCGGGACTCGATTCCGAGGACGGCGGCCTCGCGGGTGTGCCAGGCGAGGGAGACGATCAGGGCGTAGCCGGCGCCGACCGCGGCGACGCCGGGGAAGAAGAGGCCGAGGATGCCGGCGGCGATCGCGGTGAGGGCGATCGGCCAGAGGCGGGTGAAGGCGATCCGGGCCGGGGTCTGGTCCGGCAGCGAAGTGGCGGTGCGGGCGCGGGCGAGCGCGTCGCGCACATCCTCGGCGGCGCGGGTGGGGCGGCTGAGGTAGAAGCCGATCCCGAGCGAGACCAGCCACCAGGCGCCGGCGACGAGGACGATCCAGGCTTCGCCCTCGCGGTTGGCGCCGACGGCGGTGATCGCCCCCAGTGCGGTCGCCTCGGCGGCGGTGATGAAGACGCTGACGCGGAGCAGGTCGGTGTAGGGCATCGACTGCGGAGTCTCCTACTCAGCCAGCCACTCGAGGATCGCGAGCCAGCCATCCAGCCCGGCGACGGTCAGGTCTGACTCCTCCTTCAGCTCCGCCGGCGCCTCGGCCGAGAGCACCCCGACGCAGACCACGTCGCTGAGCTGCCCCTCCTCCGCCAGCTCCCGCAGGCGGCGAAAGGCGTCAAGGTCGGTCCGGTCGTCGCCAGCGTAGGTGGCGCGGTCGAGCCGCTCGTCGGCGAGCAGCGAGGCGACCGCCCCGTCCTTGCCGCCACCGCCCAGAGGCCGCAGCTCCAGCACCTTGCGCCCCCAGCGCGGTTCTAGCCCCGCCTTGCCGGCCTCGATCGCGATCTCGCGGGCGCGGTCCTCCGCCGCCGACTCGTCGGCGCTGCCGCGCCAGTGCAGGGCCTGGATCGGCCCCTTGTCCTCCCGCCGAAGACCCGCGGCGGTGAGGCGCCCCCCATCCACCCCGGCGAGGAACGCGGCCGCTTCGCCCTCGCGCCCGGCGATTGAGGGGTCGGGCCGTGGCTCGCGCTCCCCAGGCATCAACAGCTCCAGCCCGTGGTTGCCGGCGTACGCGAGCGAATCCAGCCCGACCAGCCGCCGCGCGTCCGCCGCCCGCCGGCCGGAGATGCAGCCGACCAGCGCGTAGCGTTCGGCCAGCGCCGCCAGCGCCGCCCGCGCCGCCGCCGGCACCGCCGCGTCCTCGGCGCGCTCGACGATCGGCGCCAGGGTGCCGTCGACGTCGGTGAGGACCGCGCAGCGCCCCGGCTCCTCGCGCAGCGCCCCCAGCGCCGCCGCCCAGTCCGCCGCCGTCTCCTTGCCGTCTGGCACGCTCAGTGCCTTGTCCGGTGACGTTTGCCCGGTTCTGGTGCAGGCATCGCCGTGACTGGCAAGGACGCAGGCCCGAAGGCGTGGCGGCGCCACGCCGAGCGGTCGAGGACGCCGCTAGGCGCGGCGAGGGCAAGCCAGAGAGGGCGAACGTTGCCTGACAAGGCACTTAGTATCGCGGGGATGCCTGAGGGTGCGACCCCGGACCACGCGATCTGGAAGCTGGCGGCGATCGGCACCCTCGCCGGCGCCTTCAGCGGCCTCTTCGGGGTCGGGGGCGGGACGATCATCGTGCCGCTGCTGATCTTCTGGTTCGCCTACGGCGAGCGCCTCGCCACCGGCACCAGCCTCGCCGCGATCGTCCTCATCGGCCTGCTCGGCGCGATCGCCCAGGGCGGCCTCTACGGCAACGTCCACCTCGGCACCGGCCTGCTGCTCGCGATCCCCGCCGTCCTCGGCGTCGTCATCGGCACCGCGATCCAGCAGCGCATCCCGCAGCGCGCCGTCTCCTACCTCTTCGCCCTGCTGCTGGTCGCGATCGCGGTGGAGCTGATCCTGTCGTGAGCGAGCTGGCGGCAGCGCTGATCTGCCTCGCCGGCGGGATGACCGGCGGCCTCGTCGGGGTCGGCGGCGGCGTCCTCTTCGTCCCCGCCCTGACTGTCTTCATCGGGCTCAGCCAGGTCGAGGGAGAGGCGACCTCGCTGCTGATGATCGTCATCGTCGCCCTCGTCGGCTCCTACCGCCAGCACGGCTACGGCAACGTCCGCGTCCGCGAGGCGCTGATTATCGGCGCCCTCTCCCCGCTCGGCGTCCTCGTCGGCGTCGCCCTCGCCAACCACATCTCCGAACGGGTCCTGCAACTCTCCTTCGCGGCGCTGGCGCTGTTCATGGCGGCACAATTGGTGCGCCGCGCCCGCACTACGCCTTAGCAATCGCCTGAGGTGCATGGTCTACGCTCAGAAGCGTGGATGCACTGACTTGGGAAAGCGATCTGCCGCACCTCCGCTCGCCCCTGCTCGTCTGCGCTTTTCGCGGCTGGAATGACGCAGCCGCCGCGGCCTCGACGGCGCTCGCCGCGATCGGCAACTCGCTCGAAGGCGAGCTGATCGCGCGGATCGACCCGGAGGAGTTCTTCGACTTCCAGGCGACGCGGCCGACGATCACCCTCGACGAAGGCCAAACCCGCCGCATCGAGTGGCCGGAAAACAACCTGATCTCCGTCTCCGTACCCAGCGCCGACCGCGACCTGGTCCTGCTCGACGGCACCGAGCCGAACCTGCGCTGGCGCACCTTCTCGGAGACCGTCGCCACCGCCGCCGACGCGCTCGGGATCGAGATGGTGATCACCCTCGGCGCCCTGATCGCCGAGGTCTCCCACACGCTGCCGGTGCCGATTACCGGCCTCGCCTCCAGCCAGGAGCTGGTTGAGGAGCTAGAGCTCGAGCGCTCCAACTACGAGGGGCCGACCGGGATCGTCGGCGTCGTCCACGACCTCTGCCGCCAGAACGGGATCGACTCAGCCTCGCTCTGGGCGGCCGTGCCCCATTACGTCGCCGCGGTCCCCAACCCGAAGGCGGCGCTGGCGCTGCTGCGCCGGCTCGAGGGTCTGACCGGGATCGCCGTCGAGGCCTCCGAGCTGGAGGAGGAAACGGCCGACTACGAGGAGCAGATCGGCCGCGCCGTCGCCGCCAACCCGGAGATCGAGGAGCTGGTCCAGCGGATCGAGGCCGAACAGGTCGACCTACTCGACTCCGAAGGCGAACTCCCCTCCGCCGACACCCTCGCCAGCGAGTTCCAGCGCTTCCTCCGCCAACGCGGCAACGACAACTCCTGAGGACGCTGCAAACCGGCGCATCTCGGAGTCCTCGGTCGCTCTGCTCGGGTCACGCACCGAAGTGCGCTCCCCTCACCTCGCTTCCCTGCGTCCGCCGAGCTGCTTGGTTTTCGCGCCCTCAGGTTGCTCAATCTGATCGTGTGTGCCAGCTTCATCCCGAAATTTTCGAAGGTCGCGCAAAAAGCCCAGCACTCTGCGTCCCCAAAGGGGTAAACGCCACAGCGCAAGCAGCGCCAGGACGATGTAAAGAGCGACGGGATTTTGGGCAAAGATGTCCATTAGCGCAAACACGGACAACCGCGAATGCACCAAGGGCGTGACCCATTCGCTAAGAGCAACAATTTCGGCTCTTGTTGGTGCACATATCCTCTTGCACCACCACCCAGAGAACTGACCTACAACTTGTCTCCGGTATGCGGAGACAATTTGTAGGTCAGGCTTCTGCCGCGGGGCAGATCAGGCGGTAGTCGCACCAGCTGCAGACGCTGGGGGAGGGGCGGGGCTCGAAGTCTTGGCTGAGGATGCCCTCGCCGACTTGGAGGACGGTGCGCTCGACCCGCTCGGCGTCGTCGGGCTTGGTCGGCGCCGCTACCTTCTCGCCGTCGAGGACGTAGTAGTAGCTGCCGGTACTGGCCTCGAGCCCCCAGGCCTCGCGGGCCGCCATCCGGTAGAGCGCCAGCTGGAGGTCTGAGTCGAGCTCTTCGGTGCTCTTGCGCTCGCCGGTCTTGTAGTCGATCAGCTCGTAGTCGCCGTCGGGGAGGCGGTCGACGCGGTCGACCCGGCCACGGACGTGGTGGGGGCCGACCTTGAAGTCGAACTTCCGCTCCAGCCAGACCGGCTCGCCCTCGGCTTCCTGCTCCGCCTCCCAGTAGCGCCGCAGCGCCTCGCGGGCGCGGTCGCGGAATTGCAGCTCGTCGTCTGAGGAGCCGAAGCCGGTGCGTCGCCAGCCCGACTCGAAGAGCCGGTTCAGCTCCCGCAGCCCATCCTCCGGATTAGCCGGCGGCTCTTTGTGGAAGCGCTCGAGGACGTTGTGGAAGAGGATTCCAAAGCGCTGGTTGATCGTCGGCTCCTGGGGGATGCCGAAGACCCGCGCGAACTTGTACTTGAGCGGGCAGGTGAGGTAGAGCGTTAGATCCGAGGCCGAGAGGCTGAGCATGCCGTCGCCGCGCCGCGGCAGGAAGGCGGCCAGCGAGGGCTCCTCGCGCGCCGCCACCAGCTCCAGCCGCCGGCCGCGCTCGCGCTCGGAGTCGAGCAGGTAGGCGTCGAGCGCGGAGGCGTCGAGCTCGGCCTGCTGCTCGGTGGTGGCGACCTGCCGCAGCAGCCCGTTGACCGCCTCGATCGCCTCGGCGGTCGGCTCGTCGCCGGGCCGCTGCGCCAGCGCCGCCAGCTTCAGCAGCTCGAGGTAGCGGGCGATCGCCCGGTTGACGTCGATCGCGGTGTCGAGCCGCGGCTCGGAGAGCTCGCGCCCCGCCCGCCAGGAGGCCTCCAGGACCTGCTCGCGCAGCGCCCGGTAGGTGGCGTGCAGCCCCTCGGCGGGGCCGAACATCTCCTCCTCGTGTGTCTCCTCCTCGGCGCCAAACGCGCCTTCGGCGCCCGCCAGCGCCTGCTCGTAGTAGCGCGCCGGGCGCGGGCTCTCGCCGGCGGCGGTGCGCTCCAGGCGCGAAAGCACGAGCTCGCGGCGCGCGGGCCAGCCGATCCGCTCCCAGTCGTGCTCCTCCTCCAGCCCCAGCACGAAGACGTGGTCAAAGCCCAGCCCCTTGACGGCGTCGGCGGCCATCGCTCGCACTGCCCCAGGTGCCGGTGGGTCTTCGGCTTCCTCGGGTTCGACCCCGGCCTCGGCGACCGCGCTCAGGTAGGTGACGAAGTCGCGGTTGGCGCCGTGCGGTTCGCGCCGCGCCCAGGCGGTCGCCAGCTCGGCCAGGCGGGAGAGCCCGAGCAGCCGCTCGGCCACCTCCGGCTGGGCGGCGAAGAGGCGCTGACGGCGCAGGCCGACCTGCTCGATCAGCCGCCGCACGAAGACGTCGGCGCGCTGTTCCTCCATCACCGCGGCGGCTTCGTCGTAGAGCTTGCGGAAGGTGCCGAGCCGCTCCCGCGCCTCGGGCTGGAACTGGGGGCTGTCGAGGGCGGCTTCGCAGGCGGCGACCATGTCGAGCTTGCGGCGCCGGGCGATCGTCGTCAGCCGCGCCAGGTCGCCCGAGCGCAGCTCCACCGGCGGTCGGGTCAGCGCTCGCGCCGCCGCAGCCGAGTCCTCGGGAGCGGCGAGCACCCGCAGCCAGGCGATCGCGTCGCGCACCTCGGGCCGCTGGAAGAGCGCCGTCGGCCCGGAGAGGTGGAAGGGGATGCCCCGCTCCTCCATCGCCGCCGCCACCGCGCCGCCCTGGCGAGCGGGGTCGGCGACGAGCACGCAGACCTCCTCCGCTGCGGTCCCAGCTGCGACCAGTTGCTCGGCCGCGCGCGCCGCTGCCTGCGCTTGGGCACGCTCGTTGGCGCAGCGCCAGAAGGAGAGCTCGGGGTCGCGGAAGCGCTCCTCCAGCTCGATCGTCTCGCCCTCGGGGTGGAGACCGCAGTACCACTGGCCCGCATCGGTGGGGCTGGCCTCGCTCTCCTCGAGCGCGAAGAGTTGGTTCGGGTTGTCGAGCGCGAGCGACTCGACCAGCGCCCGCTGGGCCGGGCTCGCCTCCTCGAGCTCATCGACCATCAAGTAGCGGAAGCGCTCGGCCAGTTGCCGCCGCACGTCGGGCCGCTCGACCAGGAGGCAGTCGAGGGCGAGGAAGACGTCGCCGCGGTCGAGGCTGCCGGAGGCGGCGAGGACGCGGTCGTGGGCGCCGTAGAAATCGGCGAACTCGAGCTCGCGGCGCTGCGCCTCGCGCCCGGCCTCGTCCTCGGCGCTGGCCTCTCGCGCCCGTTCGGAGAGCGTCGTCGGCCCCACCCGTTCGGCCTTCAGGCGGTCGATCCGCGCCAAGAGCCGCGCCAGCAGGCCGGTCGGGTTGCCGCGGATCTCGTGCCGGCGCAGCGGTAGCTCCTCGAGCCGGTCGAGCAGCATCGCCAGCCGCTCCGCCCGCCCCAGCACGTCGAAGAAGGGGTCGAGCCCGGCCTCCTCGGGGTGCTCGCGCAGAATCCGCTCGCCGATCGCGTCCCAGCCGCCGATCCAGAGCTCCTCGAATGAGCCCTCGATCAGCGCCTCGCAGCGTTCCCGCAGCCGCGCCTGGCTGGAGGCGACGATCAGCACCTGCTCGGGACGGGAGCCGGCGGCGACGAGGTGGGCGAGGCGCTGCGCCAGCAGCTCGGTCTTGCCGGTGCCGGGGGCGCCCTGGACCAGCAGCGGGCCGTCCCCGTGTTCGATCGCCCGCTGCCTGGCCGAGCCAGCTTGCGCCAGGGTGGAGTGGTCCTCAGCCATCGCCACAACGCTAGCGCTCTCTAGCATCCCGCCGATGGACATCCTGCAAGCGGATTGGCCGGGGATCTGCCGTCGCATCGTCGCTGCCCAGCGGCCGCTCTTCGCCGAGGCACGAACGAGCGAGGAGCGCACCGTCTACGAGGGCATCGGCGAGGGTGGTGACCGCACCCTGGTGATCGACCGGCGCGCCGAGGATGTCGTCTTCGCCGAGCTCGAGCGGTTGGCCGCCGAAGGCGCCTCCTTCGTCGCCGTCTCCGAGGAGCGGGGGGAAGTCGTATTCGGCGCCGGCGGAGAGCACCGGGTCGTGATCGACCCGATCGATGGCTCGCTCAACGCCCGCCGCACGCTTCCCTCCTTCGCGGTCTCGATCGCCGTCGCCTCCGGCCCGACGATGGCCGACGTCGAGTTCGGCTTCGTCCACGACTTCGGCGCCGACGAGGAGTTCCTCGCCCGGCGCGGTCAGGGCGCCCAGTTGGACGGTGCCCCGGCGCGGGTGGCGCCGGAGGGCGAGCGGCTGGAGGTGGTCGGTCTCGAGTCGGCCGAGCCGGAATGGTCGCTGCCGGCGCTGGAGGCGCTCTCCGGCAAGGTCTTCCGCCTGCGGGTAGTGGGGGCGATCGCGATCTCCGCCGCCTACGTCGGCGCCGGTCGCTTCGACGCGATGATGAGCTTGCGCTCCTGCCGCTCGGTCGACGCCGCCGCGGCGCAGCTGATCGTGCGCGAGGCCGGGGGTTTAGTCGCCTTCGGTGCGGGGGATCTATCTGAGGCGGCGCTCGACCTCGAAGCGCGCTATCCGATCGCAGCCGCGAGCAGCGAGGAAGGCCTCGCAATCGTGCGCTCGGCGCAATTGGCGAAAGCCGCGTAACCACCGTTTGCAGGCGGTTTACAAACGTGTGTTCGCTGGAACATACGTTCGCTACACTCGGACCTCGTCCGAGCTCCCCAATCGAGACTGAAGAGGTGTTTCAACTACATGCCAACTAACAACGGCAGCAAATCGAAAACCCAGGCGAAACGCGCCACCACCGAAGCGAAAAAATCTGCGGCCAAAACCGCCAAAGCTTCGAAACGCGCCGCGACCAGGGCCGCGGTGGCTGAGAAGAATCAGGTCCAGACCGTGGTCGAGTCCGCCGTCGACTTCCCCGTCGGCGCCGTCCTCACGGTCAGCGACCGGATTGCCGACCTGGCCGAGCCGTGGACCGACCGCAGCAAGGCCGAGAAACAGATCAAGGGCTACCGCGATCAGCTGCGCAAATCGCTGAAGCGGACTGAGCGCCGCGGCGCCACCGCCCGTCGCCGGGCCGCCACCGAGGCCCGCAAGACCCGCAACCGGGTCGAGCGCGAGGCGCGCCGTCGCCAGCGCACCGTCGAGACGACCTTGAAGCGCAACCGCACCGAGGTTGAGCAGCGCGTCCGCCGCGCGGTCGAGGTTCCGACCACCCGCGCCCAGGATCTCGTGGGTTCGGTTTCGGATCAGCTCGCCGCTCTGCGGTAAGCAGTCCCACAGATCGCAGCAGTACCGACCGCCCCGGCTTGCCGGGGCGGTTTTTTGTGTCAGCGACCGGTGACGATCACCGGACGCGACGCGCCAGCCTCATATGGCCAGCCCTCCTGGGCCGGTACCACGGCGCGGAACTGGAAGTGGACGCCGCGGCTGTCGTCGTCGCTGAAGCGGTAGGCGTAGCGGAAGCGCCCAGCAGCGTTCGTCTCGACGGTGCGGAACTCACTCCAATCGGAGCCGGGGTAGCGGAACTGCAGTTCCACCACTCTTCCCGCAAGCGACTTGGCTCCGAGGCGGCCGATGCGGCCGCTGAAGACGATCGGCGCGCCGCCGATTTGCGCCACGGCCGCTGAGGCCCGTAGCCGCGTTGCACCGCGAACCCGTAGCTGCTGCTGAGGCCCTGCGGCCCGCGTGAGTAAGCGGGTGCCGCCGAAGCTGGCGCTCACCTCTCGGCTCGGTCCCGGCGGCAGTCGCAGGGAGAAACGGCCGTCCGCCCTGGTGCGGACCAGGCTCGTCCGGGCCGGCGGCGACGATCCCGCGGCGAAGGTCTCGGTGACGGCCACCTCCGCGTTCGGCACCGGATTCCCGTTGACGGTTCGCAAGCGCCCGCCGTAGCGGACCCAGCGCCCGTAGGGGGCCAGCTTTCGACCCGACCCCCGCTCGTCACCAAAGCCTGAGCCAATCCGGACCGGCGTCTTCAGCGGGTTGGGGAGGACCATCAGCCGGCCGTCATTGCGCAGGCGCGCGGGGGCGGAGTTGCCGGCGGCGTCGTAGCCGGTGGCGCGGAACTCGTAGGCGCCAGGGGGGTAGGAGTCGGAGTCCCAGCGGGCGACGAGGCGCCCGGGTTCGACCCGGGTCGGCAGCGCCTCGAACTCAGCCTCGCTGCCCAGCTGCCGTACGCCGATTGAGCCTTGCTGCTGGCTCGGGCCGGAGAGATGATCGGCGACGGTCGCTTCGATCCGCTCCGGTTCGGCAGGGTCCTGGCCGGCCGCGAAGACGACGGTTGGCGGCTCCCTGTCGATCTTGACCACCGCGTGTCCCGGGACCGCCGCCCCGAGTTGGCCGTCGGCGACGTTGCCCGCTACGTCACGTCCGTAGAAGCTGAGCTCGTGCACGCCATTGCCGCCGATCAGAGCGGTGGCCCGGTCGCCCGAGGCATAAGCGACCTGCTCGCCGTCGTCCTCGATCAGCGTGAAGGGCACCCCCCACTGCGAGCGGACCATCCCCGAGAGTTCGTCGCGAGAGACCGCGGTGACTTGCACCGGTTGCCGTGACCAGCCTGCCGGCGGGCTTTCGAGCGTGGTCACGGGGGCGGTCCCGTCGACCCGCACTTCGGTCTTTCCGATCGAGGAGGGAACGCCGGCGCCAGAGACCGCGGCGACCTTGACGACGTGGATGCCCTCCGGCAGGGTCCCGAGCGAGACCTGACCGGTTACGGCGCCGATAGGAAGGTCGATCTCTTCGAGGCTGCATCGGGTGGATGCCGCGCAGGGATCGCCATCGACTGCCACCGCGTAACCCCGGATGCCCGAGAGCGGGTAGGGCGCAGGTGCTGGGTCGATCGCCAAGTTCACCGACTTGCCGGCTGCCGACCAGCCGGGCACCGGGAGGGGGATCGCCGGGGAGGGCGAGGCGTCGTCGAAGCGCAGCTTCGCGGTGACGTGCGGCCCCGGTGCGCCTTCGAGGTTCTCGAGCCAGGCTTCGACGCTGTAGGTGCCGGGTTGCGGCGGGACGGAAATGCGGCCGATCGCGCTCACCACTTCGGTGTTGCGGACGGTTTTGCCGATTGGGTTGCCCTGAGAGTCGTAGAGGCGGTAGTCGACCGCGGCGGCCATCACCGGTGATCCGGGTTCTTGCGCCCAGTCGAGGCGGAAAGTGGGTTCGGCGTGCCAAGTGTCTTCGCCGCCAGCGACTTGTACTGCGGTCATCTGCAGCAGCGGTTCCTGGGCCACTGCAGCGGCGGGCAGCGCACAGAGCGCGACCAGTGCCGCGGCGAGCAAGGCGAACCCTCGGCGCAACGCGCTCACGGCCCGAACTCCCCGGCGGGATTGCCTCCAGAGCTTTCGGCCGGCGCCGGCGCGGGAGCCGGTTCGGGGGCGGGGGGAGGCGCGTATTCGACCGCGCCGCCGCTGCTGGCCGGTTCGGGTTCGCTCGGCGCCGGTTCGGCTTCAGCGGGCTCCTCGTGGTGGTGCGATGGCTTGGGTTCCGGTTGTGGATCGCTCGCAACCGGTTCCGGCGCGTATTCGATCGCCACCGGCGCTTCCCGGGAGGAAGGGGCGACTTGCCGCTCCAGCCGCACCGGCGGGTCATGAGGGGAAGGGAGCGGCGCCGGGACGAGACCGGTGGCGACGCAGGCAACAGCACCGCCGGCGGTGGCGACGCAGACGGCGGCGATTTTGGCGAGGGCGGTCATGCCCGCACCTCCGGCGCCGCTCCCGACGGCCACCTGGGCGACGGTGTCGCCGCTCCCGCCGCCGAACCGATCGGCGAGGTTGCTCAGCGCGTCTTGCGCTCGCTCCAACAGTGAGCGATCGAGGGCTGGAAAAGGCACCAGTGCAGCAGCGGCAGCCGGCGCCGCTCGGTAGGTCCGCAGCGTCGCCCGGCAGTGGGCGCAGGCGCGCAGGTGCTCACGCAGCATCGCCACCTCCCGCGTCCCCGCCTCGCCATCGCAGAAGGCGGAGATCAGCGGCTGCATCTCCGTGCAGCGGCTGCCGTCTTCGCCGCGGGAAATCAGCTTGCGAAAGCGCTCCCGCCCCTCGGCCAGGCAGCGGTTGATTTTCGTCTGGGAGTAGCCGGTGATCTCGCCGATCTCGACGTAGGAGTAGCCCTCGGCCAGCAGCGTCAGCGCCCGCAGCTCCTGCGGCTTCAGCGCCTGCAGTGCCTCGCGACTGCGGGCGATCGCCTCGCGTCGCTCGACTTTTTCCGCTGGCCCGTCGGTTCCGGCGGGGAGGAGCGCGACCCAGTCCTCACCGCCGCTCTCCGGCCGGATCGCCGCGGGGCCAGCGAGCAGACGCTCGCGCTCGCGCCGAATCGTCAGCGCCTCGTGCTTGACGACGGTCTGCGTCCACTTGACGAGCTCGTGAGGGTCGTCGCTGGGAGCCTTGTGGAGCAGGATCTCCAGCGCCCGCTGCAGCGCGTCCTCGGCGTCGTCGACGCAGAGCGAGTAACGGCGAGCGGTTCGGCGCAAAGCCGTCTCACTGCGCGCGTAAGTCTCCACAGCTGCGCGCTTGCGCGCGGCGCCCTCGCTGACAGTTTCCACCGCTTCTCTCCCCCCTGCCGATTCAGTTCTTCGCATCGGACATTTGCAGCGTTAGGGACAACAGAGGCAGACCTCTCCCCCCGCTTGGACGGATTTCTCAAACCGAAAACTCGGAAATTGCAGGCATGGCCGGAAAAACGTCCAGCCGTGGCAGCTCGCTAGGATCGCCCCCGTGAGCACCTGCGTAGTCACCGGCGGCGCCGGCTTCCTCGGTTCCCACCTCTGCGAGCGCCTGCTCGGGGACGGGCACCGGGTGATCTGCATCGACAACCTCGAGACGGGCTCGTTGGAGAACATCGCCCACATCCGTGACGATGCGTTCGAGTTCCGCAACATCGACATCACCGAGAAGGTCGAGATCCCCGAGGCGGTCGACTTCGTCTACCACCTCGCTTCGCCGGCCAGCCCGATCGACTACCTGCGGCTGCCGCTGCACACGCTCAAGGTTGGCTCGCACGGGACCCACCACATGCTCGGCGTCGCCAAGTTCAAGCGGGCGCGTTTCCTGATCGCCTCGACCAGCGAGGTCTACGGCGACCCGGAGGTCCATCCGCAGAAAGAGGACTACTGGGGCCACGTCAACCCGATCGGCCCCCGGGGTGTCTACGACGAGGCGAAGCGCTACGCCGAGGCGCTGACGATGGCCTACCACCGCCAGCAGGGCGTCGACACGGCGATCGTCCGCATCTTCAACACCTACGGCCCGCGGATGCGCGCCCACGACGGCCGCGCGATCCCGACCTTCCTGCGCCAGGCGCTGCAGGACCGGCCGCTAACCGTCTTTGGCGACGGCAGTCAGACCCGCAGCTTCTGTTACGTCGACGACCTGATCGACGGCATCGTCCGCCTCGCCGAGTCCGACGTGCACATGCCGGTCAACATCGGCAACCCAGACGAGTTCACGCTGCTGGAGCTGGCGAAGACGGTGATCGATGTGACCGAGTCGCGCTCGGAGATCATCTACGAGGCGCTGCCCACCGACGACCCCAAGCAGCGTCGCCCCGACATCACCCGCGCCCGCGACCTGCTCGGCTGGGAACCGTCGATTGTGCTGGGCGAGGGCCTGCGCCGCACGATCGACCAGGCCGGCGTCGAGCGCCTCGTCGGCGCTTCCGACTAGCTGGTCGCTGTCCACGAAAAAGGGCGGCCCGGAGGCCGCCCTTCGATACAGCGGTGTTGCTGCGACTACTGGGTTTTGACAGTGAACGAGAAGGTGCCCAGTGGGTTGCCGTTGGTGATGTGGTCTTTGGCCACCCGATCTTCGGCCACTTTTTTGGCCGCTTCTCTGGCGCCTTTTTCTTCGGCTTCCCTTTCAGCTGGGATTGCCGATTCGCAATTGTTCGGCGTTTTCGTCGCACAGATTTCGAGGTAAGCGCCTTGTTCGTAATAGGCCTGGTAGACCTTGACGAAACCCTCGAGCACTTCAGCCGCGACCGGCTGCAGCGTGGCCGAGGCGTCTTTGACCGCGACGGTGTGTTCCGTCGCGTTGGTGCTGACCGTCGCCCCGGTGAGGGTCAGGTCGGCGATTGAACTGCGCCCGAGGTTGCCGAGGTTGAGGCTGGGGCTCGCATTCGATTTGGCGATTACTTCGACGCTCACGGTCTTCGCCGAGAGGTCGAGCCACATGTTGCCCAGCGTGATTTCCGTTTCCAGCGCCGTGGTGGGGCTGGTCGGCAGTTTCTGCGCCAGCAGAAGGCCGCCGATGGTCTGGACCTGGCCGGCCGTCGCGGTCGGAGCGATGCTGCCGCCGCTGATCGGCAGTTCGAAGTTGCCGAGGCCTTTTTCGGTGGTCGGGGCAATCGTTTTCGCTTCGGTTTCGACGTCTTTCAGCTTCAGCAGCAGTCCCTGATCGGCTTTGAAGCTGACGTTGCCGCCGGGGATGATCGCCACCGTTGCCGGCTGCTCTTCCGCGACCGCGGAACCCATCAGCTTGTTGCCCTTGAGCGCCTTGCTGTTGAGCTTCTTGTTCAGCTTCTTCGCCGCCGCCTTGGTCAGCTTCAGCTTCGTGATTTTGAGCGAGACGCCGAAGCCGGCGCGGGCGAAGCTGTAGCCGGAGACCGAGGCGAGTTTCACTTTCGCTCCGGAGACCTTGCCGAAGAGAGCTTTCTTCGCGGTGTTGAGCTGCAGGCCCTTGACCGAGACACTCTTCTTACCGTGTTTGAACTTGAGGCCGCCCCCGAGGTTGAGGGTGCCCTTTCCGCTGGTTGGATCGAGTTCGCCGCCCGTGACCTTGAAGGTCGCTTTGGTGCCCTTGAGCTTGGCGGGACTGATCTTGCTGATCTTCACACCCTGCTTCTTCAGCGAGTTGACGAACCCACTCTTGAGGGTGATGGTGGCAGAGCCACTTGCGACCGGGTCGGGCGCGGCAGAGGCAAGGGGAGCGAACGCCAGCAGCGCGAACAGCGCAGCCGCCAAGATCGCGGCGGGTAGCTTCATCCCCATAGCCATCCGTGGCTGGGTTACTTCAGTCATATGTTCCTCCGTTATTGCCGCCCCCTGCTGTCCCTTCAGGCGACTGTCGGCAAATCGTTTGTAGACAGGGTATTCCCTGGTTTCTCCTTTTTACAACCCTGCCGGTGCCTGGATGTTCCGGTCCGCGCCCCGGCGCGCCTCCGGGACCCTTGCCTCAATATCCTCCCGATAGATGGCGATTAGCGACGGATCCGGGGCCCAGGAGGCCCATCGCACGATCGCGCCCCTAGTCGGGCCCGACGACGAGCGCCGCTTCACCGACTCTGGGATCGAGATCCAGCCCCTCTACGACGAGGACGACGTTGCCGCCGGCCTCGAGGAGCGACTCGGCGAGCCGGGGCAGCCGCCCTTCACCCGCGGCATCCACGAGGGGATGTACCGGGACCGACTCTGGACGATGCGCCAGTACGCCGGTTTCGCCTCGCCCGAGGACACCAACGAGCGCTACCGCTACCTAATCGAGCACGGCTCGACCGGTCTCTCGATGGCCTTCGACCTGCCGACTCAACTCGGCCGCGACTCCGACGACCCGCTCTGCCACGGCGAGGTCGGCCGCACCGGGGTGCCGATCGACACGATCGAGGACATGCGGATCTGCTTCGACCAGATCCCCCTCGACGGCGTCTCCACCTCGATGACGATCAATGCCCCGGCGGCGATCCTGCTGCTGCTCTACGAGCTGGTCGGCGAGGAACAGGGGGTCTCCTCCGAGAAGCTGCGCGGCACCGTCCAGAACGACGTGCTGAAGGAGTACATGGCCCGCGGCAACTACATCTACCCGCCGGAGCCGACCATGCGGCTCACGACCGACCTCTTCGAGTACTGCCGCGAGAACGTGCCGAAATGGAACACGATCTCGATCTCCGGCTACCACATCCGCGAGAAGGGCTGCTCGGCCGTGCAGGAGGTGGCTTTCACCCTCTCCAACGCGATTGCCTACGTCGAAGCGG
>DASSNA010000241.1:0-4346 GCA_035688445.1 Solirubrobacterales bacterium
ATCAAATTTCCGGCCTGACAGCCCGGAAATTTGATGCAGTTCGCGAGGCGTGCGCTTAGGGGGTGCGGCGGATGTTGCCGAGCAGCGTCTCTTTGATCTGCTGGATGATCTCCAGCGCCTCGTTCCACTCGCGCTGCCAGACGTTGCGGCCGAAGATGACACCGGAGCCGCCGGCCTCCATCACCTCATGGGTGTTCTGTAGGACCGTCTCGTCGTCAGTCCTGGAGCCGCCGGAGAGGACCACCAGCGCCCGCCCGGCCGACTCGACGCACTGGCGGATTGCCTCGGTCTGGTCGACTTCGAGCTCGTTGTAGGGGGCGGGGGCGTCCTTGTCCTTGGCCGGGTCGATCTTCGGCATGTTGAGCTTGACGATGTCGGCACCCATCTCCATCGCCATCCGGGCCGCGTAGTCGATCGCGTAGAAGGAGTTCTGGCCGCCCTTGGCCTCGACCGCTTCCCCGCGCGGGTAGGACCAGACGACGAGCGGCATCCCGAAGCGGTCGCATTCCTCGCGGACGCGGCGCAACTGGGCGAGGTCCTCGTCCTGGCGCGGCGAGCCGACGTAGAGCGTGTAGCCGATCGCATCGGCGCCCAGCCGCACGCCGTCCTCGACGCTGGCGTTGCAGCTGGAGAAGGCCTTCGCCGAGGAGGGAAGGTCGGTCTTGCCGTTGACCTTGAGGATCAGTGGCACCCGGCCGGCGTAGTCGGGGTAGTACTTCTCGGCCATGCCGATCTGGCAGGCGAGGGCCGAGTATCCGGCCTCGGCGGCGAGCCGGAACTGGTAGTCGGGGTCCTTCGAGGCGGGGTTGGGGAAGAAGTCGCGCGGGCCGTGCTCGATCCCCTGGTCGATCGGCAGCAGCATCAGGGTTCCGTTGCCCGGTCCGAACTCGAACAACAGGCGGTGCAGGCGGGCCCGTTTACCCGGTGGCAAGACCTCCAGCAGCGATTTCTGCTCGGTCAGGCTCTTCAACTCCACGTCAAATTCCTCCTCGAAGATGGGTGTATCGGCAGTATGTCATCGGTACCCGCTGGCGGGCAGTTGCCGTCGCTGTTTTTGGTCCCGGGTATCCTCGATTACATGAGCGAGACTGAGCTCAGCGTCATTTGCAAGAACTGCGGCTCCGAGGTCAGTCCCTACGTCACCGAGTGCCCGTACTGCGGCGCCCGGCTGCGCAAGCGGGCACCAAAGCTGGAGCGGCGCGGTGACGCGCTTGAGGCGCAACGCCCGCGGCGGCGCCGGCGCCGGATCCCGCGCCCCGGCCGGCCCAGCTTCGCGGTCTCCAGCGACCGCCCTTACGCGACTCTGGCGGTGATCCTCGGCTCGGCGATCCTGCTGTTGGTCCAGAAGGCGGGCGGCCAGGGCCTTTCCACCTACGGCGGGCTGATCGTGCCCCTGCAGGGGGAGTGGTGGCGCTACTTGACCGCCCCCTTCGCCTACGTCGATATCGGCTACCTCTTCGTCGTCGCCGTGGCCCTGGCGATCTTCGCGACCGGGGTCGAGCGCCGGCTGGGGACGCTGCCGACGGCGGTGCTGCTGCTGGCCTGTGGCGCGCTCGGGACGGTCGCCGCCGGGGCGATCGCCTCCGGTAAAGGCGAAATCGCCGTAATCGCCGGCGGCAACGGGATCGCGCTGGGCGCGGTCGCAGCCTGGTTCGCGATCCGTCGCGCCGAAGTTCACGGCCGGGTCGGCGAGGACTTCGACGTGATTGGGGTGGCGGTCGCCGCCGTGGTCCTGATCGCGCTGCCGTTGTTCGCCCCCACGGCTGATTTCTACGCCGGCCTCATCGGCGGTGTCGTCGGCGGGCTAGCCGGGGTCGCCGCCTCGGCTTTCCATCACGCCGAGTGATTGAGCCGCCGCCAGGCTAGGCTCTCCTCTCGTGCCTGACGAGAGTGAGTTCAACGCTGCGATCGAGCGGCTGCTCGACCCCGAGCGCTTCGCCGCGGCCGAGCGCGTCGTCGCCAACGCGGCGCCGCAGCTGCAGAAAGTGCTGGCGGCGGCTCTCGCCGAGGGCGGTTGGTTCGGTGAGCCGCACGAGGCCGAGGCGCTGAAAGCGGCGACCGTCCCCGACCCGGACGAGCGGCTCGCCGCCGTCCGCGCCCTCCTCGCCGAGGAGGCGAGGATGGGGATGATGGTTGGGGTCGCGGTCGGATGGGCACTGAAGGAAGAGCTAGCCGCAACCGACAGAACCGATTCCAGCGAACCGGGAGGAGAAAGCTGATGGAGATCAAGTTTCATGGCCATTCCTGCTTCGAGCTGAGTGAGGGGGAGACGACCGTCCTCGTCGATCCGTTCCTGAAGCCGAACAACCCAGCCGCCGTCCACACCGCCGACGAAGTCAACCCGACCCACATCGCAATCTCCCACGGCCACGCCGACCACATGGCCGACGCGGTGCCAGTGGCGACGCGGACCGGCGCCCACTGCGTGGCGATCGTCGAGCTGGCGGAATGGCTCAAGGCCCGAGGGGTAGAGGCGCTCAGCGACCCCAACCTCGGCGGCACGGTCACCTTCGACTGGGGCTGGATCAAGCTCGTTCCCGCCTGGCACACGAGCACCCTTCCCGGCTCCGAAGAGGCGCTGTTCAGCGCCGAGCACGGGACCGCGATCGGGACCGCGACGGGGCTGCTAGTCAACCTTGGTGGCAAGACCGTCTACCACGCCGGCGACACCTGCCTGTTCAGCGACATGAAGCTGATCGCCGAACGCAACCCGATCGACGTCGCCCTGCTGCCGATCGGCGGCCACTACACGATGGACCGCCACGACGGCGTCGTCGCCTGCGAGTTCGTCGGGGCCGAGACGGTGATCCCGATGCACCAGGGAACCTTTCCCGCGATCGAGACCGACACCGGGGCCTTCAAGTCCGAGGTTGAGGCGCAGACCACCTCCCAGGTGGTGGTCCTTGAGCCGGGCCAGACGCACAGCGTCTAAAGACTGGCTGGCTGGCCAATTGCGGTGCTAGGCTCGGCCGACCAGCCGCAGGCGACCAGAGGAGAGGTTCAGATGGAGGCCAGAGAGGCAACCGGGATGCAGTCGAGGACCGAGCGCGCCGACTTCCAGGCGACGGCGGACCCGGCGCTGAACGAGGCGGCGGATCGCACCGCCGAGATCAAACTGCTCAGCTACGCCGAGCTCTACGACCTCTGGGAGCGCCAGCAGTGGCAGACCCAGGAGCTCGACTTCAGCCGCGACCGCGAGGACTGGCACGAGCGGATCAGCGAGGAGGAGCGCTTCCAGCGCATGTACGGGCTCTCCTCGTTCTTCATCGGCGAGCAGAAAGTGGCCGAGGAGCTGGGGCCGATCATGCGGGCGGCGCCGACCGAGGACCAGAAAATCTTCCTCTGCACGCAGATCGCCGACGAGGCCCGCCACGTCCGCTTCTTCGAGCGCTTCTACCGCGAGGTCGGAGTGCTCGAGTCGAACGAGCTGAGCGACATGCTGAGCGAGACCTCCGCCCACCTCAACACCAAGTTCGGTGACCTCTTCGACGGGATGCTGAAGGAGCGCACCGATCGCCTCTCGGTCGAGCCGGAGGACACCGAGGCGCTGGTCGAGGCGGTGACGCTTTACCACATGGTTATCGAGGGGATGCTGGCCCTAACGGGGCAGCACTTCATCATGGACTTCAACGAACGCGAAGGGACGCTGCCGGCCTTCGTCGAGGGCTTCTCCAACGTCGCCCGCGACGAGCACCGCCACGTCGCCTTCGGCTCGGTCTTCCTGCGCGAGAAGGCGCGCGAGGACGACCGCTACAAGCAGGCGATCCAGCGCACGCTGGAGCAGGCGTTGCCGCTGGCCGACGGGGTGCTGCAGCCTCCCTGGGCCGAGGACGCGGGGGACGACTTCGAGCTCTTCGGCTACTCGCTGGACGAAACCCGCCAGTTCGCCGGCACCTGCCTGATGCGGCGGCTGAAAGTGATCGGGCTGGGCTAGGAAGCCGCTTCGCAGTTGGGATTTATTCGGCGGTGGCGTCGGCCGCGTTGCCGCCGATTACCACCGGGGGCACTTCGATCGGCACTTCGACCGCTGGTTCCGGTGCCGGTTCGGGCGCCGGGCTCGGCGCGGGCGCTGGTTCGCTCGTGGTCGGAGGCGGCGGGCTGCCACCGACGGTCACAACCACGGTGCCACTGCCGCCGTGGGCGCCGGCGACCTCTTCGGAGGGCGTCGCGCTGCCGATGCCTTCGTCTTCGGAATCGCCAGCGGCAAGATCTTCTTCGGCGCTCGACTGATCGGCGGCTTCTTCTTCGGTGGGCGCCGGGGTGGCGGGCGATTCTTCGGCGGCGACGGGGGTCGGTTCTGGCGCCGGGATCGGGGTGGCTTCAACCGCTTCCCCGGGGGCTTTCGG
>DASSNA010000242.1:0-3798 GCA_035688445.1 Solirubrobacterales bacterium
ATCGCGGCGGTGGTACTGCCGACCCTGATCCCGACCCTGAAGGGCGAGCTCAGCCCCGCCACCTTCCTGCTGCTGCCGCTGGGGGTGACCGGCGCCGCCTGCTCGCTGGTGATCGACTACGCCTGCATCGCCGAGCGCCAGGCGAAGCTCTCGTTCATCCGCAACGTCGCCGCGGCGCTGCTGCGGATCGCGCTGATCCCGCTCGCCTCGGTGGTCCCGACCGCCGGCACCACCTGGATCCTCGCGATCTGGGCCGGCTCCTTCCTGCTGATCGACTTCGTCGCCTTCTTCCACGAGCTGCCCTCGCTCGGCCACGACTTCCGGCCCAGCCTCGTCGGCTGGCGCGAAGAGCTGCGCGAGGTGCGCGGGTTGATCGCTGGCCACCAGTCGATCAACCTCGGCGCTCAGGCCTCGACCTACCTGCTGCCGGTGCTGGTCTCCGCTCGGCTTGGCCCCGAGCAGAACGCTTACTTCTATACGACGTTCATGGTCTCCAGTGCCCTCTTTTTCATCGCCCCGGCGATCGGCAACGCGCTCTTCGCCGAGGGCGCCCACGAGCCCGAGCAGCTCGGCCGCGACGTCCGCCGCGCCGGCCGCCACCTGCTGATGCTGGCTGGGCCGCCGGCGCTGGTGCTGCTCATCGCCGGGCCGCTGATCCTCGGTTTCTTCGGCCCCGTCTACGCCGAAGAAGGCGACACGCTGCTGCTGATCCTTATCGGCGCCGCGCTCTTCGATGGTGTGTTGCAGCTCTCCCTGGCGGTGCTGCGGGTTAAGCACCGGCTCCAAGACGCGGCGCTGGCGACCTGGGCGACGCTGGTGGTGGCGATCAGCGCGACTTGGTTCCTGCTGCCGCCCCTGGGGCTGGAGGGGGCGGGGATCGGCTGGGCCCTCGGCAAGGTCGTCGGCGTCCTCCTCGCTGGCGCCTTCATGCTGCGTGGCGGCATCCTCCGCTCGCCGGCCCGCGCCAGCGCCTAAAGCCGGTGCTCTAGAACTCGCGGATCGTGTAGCGGAGCTTGCCGGAGGCGCTCGGCTCGATCGCCTCCACCTGCTCGAAGGAGACGGTGCAGCCATCGCCCAGCACCGCTTGCGTTTTGGTGGCGATCTCCTCGCGGTCGGCGGCGGGGACCTCGCCGTCGGCGGCAACCCGGAAGACGACTTCCCCCGGGGCCTTCTGCACGACCTGGAACTGGCGGAGCCAGGGGCGGAAATACATCAGGTGGGTGAAGTACTCGCCGTCGACCATGCGGCCGTCGGGGCCGAGGAACATGTCGACGCTGCGGCCAGTCACCTCGGCCAGCATCTGCGTGCGCCGACCGCAGGGGCAGACGATCTCTTGCTCCGGAAGCCGGGCGCGGTCGCCGATCAGGTAGCGGATCAGCGGCATCGCCCGGTTGGTGAACCCGGTCACGGCGATCTCGCCTTCCTCGCCAGGGCCGACCGGCTCGCCATCGGGGCCGAGAACCTCGACGTGACAGCTCCAGGGCAGCACGTGCAGGCCGCTGCGGTGCTCACACTCGCCCGCCATGTCACCGGTCTCGCGCGAGCCGTAGCGGTTGAGGACGGCGCAGCCGAAGGTCTCCTCCAGCTGCTCGCGCATGAACCCATACAAGGTGCCGGCGGTGGCGATCATTCCCCGCTGCGGCGGCACCGCGATGTTGTGGCGGGAGGCGAACCGCGCGACCTCGTAGCCGGCCTGGGCGTAGGCGATCACCAGCTGCGGTGGCCCCTCGCGCAGCTCGCCAAGGATCGCCTCGATCCGCTCGTCGGTGAGCATGAAGGCATTCAGCAGGTGCCGCTGTAGGAGCCAGTTGCCGAAGCGGTTGCGGGGGTCGTTGCCGCCGGCTTCCAGGTCTTGCTCCGAGCCCCAGATGTAGAGCTCGGGCTCGCCGAGGGCGCCGCCCGCCCAGGTCGAGTAGACCTCACGGATTGCCACCGTTTGCGCCAGGTGCTCGGGGTCCTGGCGCAGTGGCACCGGCTCACCGGTTGATCCTCCCGAGGTGTTCTTGATCCACTTGTTGCGGTTGCCGGTGTCGGAGAGCAGTTCGTGCCAGTGGCCGCGAACTGTGTCCCTGGTGAGCCGCGGGAAGCGGGCGAGCGCCGCGAAGGGGTCAGCCTGGATCTCGCCGGGCGCGACGAGGCCGCGGTAGTAGGGGACGTGCGTGACCGCGTGCTCGAGCGTCTCGGCGAGCAGCGCCCCGCTGTCCGGGTAGGCGCGGCGGCGGTCCTGCTCGAGGAACTCCCGGTAATGGCTGCCGAGGCTGTTGCCAGAGAGGGAGTGGAGTCGCAGGTAGGCCCGTTCCCGCAGTCGGCCCCGTGAAGAGCGGCGCTCAGCAGCTTGCATCGGTGCAGCTCCCTTCCAGTCGCCAGAGGGACTCGTCGCGGCCGTCGTCGCTCCAGAGCCGCTTGGCGCTCGCCGCGGGATGTTCACGTCCCCAAGCGCCATCGCTGATTAGGTAGCGAGACGGGGGCGCTTGCTTTTCGCTTTCAAAGAGAAGGAGCCGGGTGTTGGGCAAGAACCACTGCACTGCATACAGACCGATCGTGTCGTAGTGGTCGAGGTCGTAGGCAATCGTCTTCGCGCCGTCATCCTTGACGATGGCTTGAGGACTTTCCCAACTGGCAGGGTAAACGGCGCGTTGCGAGCTGCGCACGGGGTTCCAGGCGCCGTAGGCGACGACGGCGAGGAAGAGGCCGACGGCAACCGCGCCGAGCGCCTGGGTCCCCAGCGCCGCTGCCTGCAGCAACACCCAGGCACCCGCCGCGGCCACCAGCGCCGCCCCGATCAGGATCGCCGGCCCCAGCTGGACGGTGACGAACGGCAGCGCCGAAATGTTCCAGCGGTTCGCCGCGTCGGGATCGGAGGCGGTGGCGCGGATTAGGACCACAACCGCCGTCAGGGCCACGAAGCCGAGCAGCGGCCACGCCATCCGCCGCCACCCCCCAAGGGTGTAGTTGAGCTTTCGGTCCCTATTCGACTGAAAGCTCAACCACACCTTGGTGAGGGCGACGAGGCCGAAGGCGATCAGCGCCGGCGCTGCCACCTCCGCGTAGCGGCCGTAGATCAGCATGTCGGGCCGGGTCCGCTCTGGGAAGGCGGCAGCCGAGATCAGCAGCAGCAGCGCGGTCAGCGCCAGGAGGACGCCGAGGATGGGCTCCGGACGCGCGGCGTTTGCCGTCGTGCGGCGGCGCCAGGCGGCGAAGAAGTCGACCGCCGCGGCGGCGGCGAGTCCGAAGGTTGCGACGAGCAGGTACCAGCTCTGGCCGATCAGGTTGGTCAGCACCGTCCGCGCCCCGCCGAAGGCAAAAATCTCATCCATCCGCTCGCTCAGTTCGTTCGGGGCGGAGCCAGCGTAGTTGTGATCGATCAGGTAGCTATCGAGGAAATGGACGCCGACGAAGGCGAGGACGATCACCCCGAGCCCCACGCCTGCTGCCGTCAGTTGCAGGCGCCTACGCGCAGCCAGGCTGACGAGAACAATCACTGCGATCACAACGGCGACGACCATCCGGTTATGGACCGCCCAGAGGGCGCCAGTGGCGGCTCCGAACCCGGCCGCCCAGAGTAGATCGCTGCGCCGGCCATCCCCTCCGAGCAGTCCGCCAAGGGCGATCAGCCAGAGGCAGACGAGCGGAAAGAGGGCGTTCTCCGACATCGCCACCTGCGAGAGCACCGTCAGGGCTGGGTACACCGCCCCAGCCAGTGCCGCCCAGATCGCCAATTCAGGCTGGACGCCGACGAATCGGGTCAGCAACAGGTAAAGGAGGAGGAAGACCGAGGCTGCCAGCGCCGCGTTGAGG
>DASSNA010000266.1:0-6032 GCA_035688445.1 Solirubrobacterales bacterium
GCTCAAAGTCGCCCTCCTCAAGCAGCTCGAGGCCGCGGCGATAAAGCGTGTAAGTCGGCTCGGGGGTTGCCTCGCTGGTCACCGGACAAGTGTAGGAGGCGGCGCCCCTCGGGAAACCGGCCAGGTCCCCCACCGCCGCGAAACCGCAAAAACCCGTGTATATCGAGGGTTTTTACGGTCTCGGCGCGTCAGGTCAAGGGACCCGCCCTGCTACCGTAGGTAACCGAGTTCGGCAGCTTCGTCCCTCGCCGATTCGTCTTTTTATGAGCGCTACTACCTCGAACAAATGGACCTGCGACGACTGCGGGGTGACCGTTAGCCGCCTTGGCGGCGAGAAGGTCGCGCTGCCCGAGAGCTGGTCAAACTCAAAGGAGGGCACCTTCTGCCTGCTCTGCCGCCGTGAGCGAGCAGCCGAGGCCGCCCTCGCCAAGGCGCCGAAGGATTGTGGCCTCGCCGACCGGGCGAAACTGCGCCGCGCGGCCCTGGTCGAGTTCGAGGTGCAGCGGCGCCCCAGCCACGGCAACGGCGAGATCGCCAAAGCTTGCCGCGCCTCCGTCGCCGCAGTAGTTGCGGCGCGCAAACGGCTGAAGATCCCAGCGCCCGCCAAATAGGGTCGCCAGAGTGCTTCTTTTGGCCAAGTCGTAGAGGAAAGCACAAAACTCTTCGCCAAATAGGCCAGATGCGGATAGGCTGGTTTCTTAGGGCGCCCGACACCAGGGGTCCGGGCGCCCTTTACGTGCCTGGGTCCCTCCGGTCTCTGGCAAGGCTGGCCGGAGTGGGCTCAGGCTCCTATGCGCCCAGAACGAAGACCGGCGCGGGTCCAGGCGCCCCCTGGCGGCACCCGACCCACGCCGATGCCTCCTTATACCCAAGTTTGTCGGGTTAAGTTCACGAGCAGGGCCTCGACCCCGCCTTCGCCATGCACTTTGCGCTGTTGCTCGGCGCCGTTGCCCTCGCTGAGGATCCGCTCGATCTCCTCCAAAGCGTCCTCCCCGCCAAGGTCCTTCGCATAGGTCCGGGCCTCTTCGAGGGTGCCGCGGGCGACCTCGCGGGCCGGCGCGGCGGTGCTCTCATCGACCATCAGCTGCGCCTCGAGGCCGTAGCGCTCGGCCTGGAAGTAGGACTCCTCGATCGCCTCGCGGGTGAGGCCAGGAGCGCCAGGGCGGTCGATCTCCTTCGCCGCCAGGGCCTGGATCAGGGCGGCGATCGCGGCGTTTGCCTGCGGCTGCGGCTGTACGTCCATCCCCCGCACCTCGACCGTGCCGAGCCTGGGATGCGGTCGCACGTCCCACCAGATGTAGGTGTAGTCGGAGACGCCGGCAGCAGCGATCAGCTGGTCGGCGACGCGGCAAAAGTCCTCGTAGTCGCGGAAGGCGCGCGGCAATTCAAAGCGCGGGTAGCTGCGCACAGCGGCGGCGCGAGCGCTGGCGAGCCCGGTGTCCTCGCCGTCACGGAAGGGCGAGTTGGCGGTCAGCGCCGCCAGCAGTGGCAGGTGATGGCGCAGCGCGTTGGCGACGGCGATCGCGGTTTCGGGGTCGGGCACGCCGACATGGACGTGCAGCGCGCAGGGCGGGGTCGAGAGCAGGCTCGCTAGGTCCTTCTTGACCGACTCGTAGCGCGCTTTCTCAACCAGCGCCGGCGCGCCGCTCTCGCCGGGATAGAGGCCCGAGCCCATCAGTCTGGCGCCGGCGCCGGCGACCTCGCGACGCACCGCCGCCAGCTCCCGCGCCGCCTGGCTCGCATCGAGGCAGACCCCGGTCTTCAGCTCGATCTGAGTGGCGAAGATCTCGGTCGAGACGCTGCCCCGATAGTCGGGGTTGACTCGCTCCAGCACTTCCTCGCCCGCGGCGACCAGGCCGCAGTCGCCGTCGACCAGCAACAGCTCCTCCTCGACCCCGATCGTCAGCGGCGTCGAAGACCCAAACCTGTGCTCGCGACCCTCCGCGCCGCTCTCCGTTTTAGATGAAGTTCCCATCCCGGTAGTGAGGCGGAGCTACCCGTAGCTTTCACCGGGCTAACGCGCGATGCAGATGAGGGAGAAACTCGACGTGCTGAGGGAACCGGACTTCCGGCGGCTCTTCCTCGGCCGCACGACCTCGCTCATCGGCGACGGGATCGCGCCGATCGCGCTGGCCTTCGCGGTGCTGGACCTGACCGGGTCGGCGACCGACCTGGGAATCGTCCTCGCCGTCCACAGCCTGACGATCACCGCGCTGGTACTGGCCGGCGGGGTCTTCGCCGACCGGATCTCGCCGCGGCGGGCGATGCTCTGGGCCGACGTCACCCGGACGGCCTCGACCGGGGCCGTGGCGGCGCTGCTGCTCGCCGGCGTCGCCGAGATCTGGGAGCTGGCGCTCCTCTACGCGATCACCGGCGCCGCCACCGCCCTCTTCAACCCCGCCTCGAACGCGATCGTGCCGCAGATCGTCCCCGGCCGCAGGCTGCAGGAAGCCAACGCCCTGCTCACCTTCTCGCGCTGGGCAGGCAAGTCGGTGGGGCCGGCACTGGCCGGGGTGCTGCTGGCGCTCGGCTCGCCGGGAACGGCGCTGGCGGCCGACGCCGCGACCTTCGCGGTCAGCGCCGCCTGCCTCTGGGGCGTGCGGGCCCCGGGCGTCCGCAGCGAGGAAGAAGGCGAGCCGTTCCTCGCCGAGCTGCGCCACGGCTGGAAGGAGTTCTCGAGCCGCAGCTGGATGGTCGCGATCATCCTCTCGGCGGCGATCTCCAACGCGATCTTCTTCCCGATCTTCCAGGTGCTCGGGCCGACCGTCGCCAAGGAATCGCTGGGCGGCTCCAGCTCCTGGGCGCTTATTGCCGCGCTCTGGGGCATCGGCGGCCTGCTCGGCGGCATCGTCGCGATCGGCGTCCGCCCCCGCCGCCCACTACTGGTCAGCGAGGGCTTCGTCGCCCTCATCGCCCTGCCGGTCTTCGCTCTCGCGGTCCCCGCCTCCACCGCCGTCATCGCCACCGCCGCGCTGCTCGCCGGCGGCACCGTCAGCCTCGCCGAGATCCTCTACGAGACGACCGCCGCCCAGTACATCCCCCCAGAGTCGCTCTCCCGCGTCATCGCCTACGACTGGTTCGGCTCGCTGGCGCTGGAGCCGCTGACCTTGGCGCTGATCGGCCCGCTGGCCGCGGGGATCGGGATCTCGACCACCCTCTGGCTCGGCGCCCTGGCGATGACCCTCTGCCAGCTCTGCGTCCTCCTCGTCCCCAGCGTCCGCCACCTGGAAGCCCGCCCGGACGCGACCGGGCTGCGGGCGATGCCGCCGCCGCGGCCGCTGGAGGCGGGCGACTAGCAGAGTGTGGCGCTACAGCGTCCGCAGCACGGCTTCGGCGGCGTTGAAGCCGTTGATGCCGTGGGCGCCGGCGCCTGGTGGGGTGGCGGCGGAGCAGATGAAGACGCCGGGGATGCCGGTGGCGTAGGGGAGCGCGGAGATGCGGGGGCGCAGGAGGGTCTGGAGGGGGGTGTTGGCGCCGGTGAGGATGTCGCCGCCGAGGCAGTTGGGGTTGGCCGGCTCGATCTCGGCCGGGGTCCGGGCGGCGCGGGCGACGATGCGCTCGCGCAGGCCGGGGGCGAAGCGTTCGACCTGGTCGAGGATGACCTCCGAGGCGTCGCCGGGGTAGCCGCTGGGGACATGGGCGTAGGTCCAGACCGGGTGCAGGTCGCCCTTCGAGCGCTGCGGGTCGGCCAGGTACTGCTGACCGACGAGGACGAAGGGGCGCTCGGGCATGCGGCCGCGGTGGATCTCGCGTTCGCAGTGGGCGATCTCGGCGAAGCTACCGCCGACGTGGACGGTGCCGGCGCGGCGGGTGGGCTCATAGGTCCAAGGCACACCGTCCTCGACCGCGAGGTCAAGCTTGAAGGCGGCGGGGCCATGCTTGAAGCGGCGGTAGGCGCGGGCGGCTCGGGCCGGCATCCGCTCGCCGGCCAGCTCCAGAACCGCGCGCGGGGCGAGATCGAGGACGACGGCGCCGGCGGCCGGTAGCTCGGCGAGGGAGCGCACCCGCCGCCCGGTCTCGATCCGGCCACCGTGCTCGCGGATGACCCCCGCCCAGGCTTCGGCGATCGCGATCGAGCCGCCCTTCGCCGCCGGCCAGCCGTAGGCGTGCCCGGCGCAGAGCAGCGCCATCCCGACCGCCGAGCTGAACGGCAGGTTCAGCGGCGCGTAGGCGTGGGCGGCAACGCCGCCGAAGAGCGCAGCCGCCTCCGCCGTCCCCAGCGACTTCGCCAACAGGCTCGCCGGCGCCGCCGAGGGCAGGCCGAAGCGGACCAGTCGCAGCGGGTGACGCGGAACGTGGGGCAACGGGCGGTAGATGTCCTCGGTCAGCGCGTCGTAGCCGCGCGAGGGCGCTCCGAAGAGGCGCTGCCAGCGTGGCCCGGCCTCCCCCAGCCCCGCCGCCGTCGCCTCCAGCGAGCGCAGCATCGTCACTCCCCCGCCACCGTCCAGCGGATGGGCGAGGTCGACCTCCGGCCAGGCCCACTCGAGCCCGTGGCGCTCCAGTTCCAGCGACACCACCGCCGGCGAGGAGACCGCCATCGGGTGGGTGGCGCTGCAGACGTCGTGGATCAGGCCGGGGACGGTGAGCTCGGCGCTGCGGGTGCCGCCACCGATCGAATCGGCCGCCTCGATCACCGTCACCTCCACGCCGCGGCTGGCGAGCGTTGCAGCGCACGCCAGGCCATTCGGGCCGGAGCCAACTACAACAGCGCTGCTCATCCCTGGAACCGCTCCGTCACCGTCAAATTGTCTCCGCATACCGGAGACGATTTGCAGTCGCATTGTCTTGATCGACTGGAAACGGCTCCTCGCCCAGCCATGGCTGGCGGCTGACCATATCCGCCACCTTCACCCAGCCCTCCTCGACCAGGCCCTCGGCCGCGTCCCAGATCCGGTAGCGCTGGCGCTGCACGTGGGCGGGCTGGGACTCGAGCGTCACCACCCGCAGCTCCCCCGGCCCGTAGCCGCAGCGCTCCTGCACCGCCGCCAGCAGGCGCTGGTCGTGGAAGTGACCGTCGCCGAAGTTGTAGCCGAGGACGACGCCGGCGACGAGCTCCCCCTCACGCACCTCGTAGGCGTCGACGTCGTCGACCGCCCGCGCGGTCAGCGCATTCAGCGCCCGCCCATGCGAGTGCATCGAGCGGAAGGCGAGCCCTTTGTAGAGGAGGACCTCGATCATCTCCGGCTCGTAGAACTTGCGCAGCTGCTCGCCGACGATCGGCGCCGACTTCACCACCTCGCGGTCGAGCTTTGCCTCCGCCCCGCCCTCGCGCCGGAACAGCCACTGGCTGGTCGCCCAGTTGCCCGCGTAGTAGCGCATCGAAGGAAGGAAGGAGACGAGGTCGGGGCGGAAGTTCCCCAGCACCGGCAGCCCGACGCAGATCAAGGCCAGGATCACCAGCAGCAGTGGGTCGTCGATGCTCGACCAGGGCACGCTGCCGTAGTGGCCAAAGAGGAAGAGCAGGCCGAAGATCATGAACACGTTCCACTCCAGCGGCACCGCCAGCGGGAAGGTGGAGAAGATGTGGACGTGGAAGATCACCATCCCGGCGACGGCGATGGTCTGCAGCCAACCGCCGTTGGTGGCCAGCAACAAGAGGGGAAGGGTGAACTCGATCACCGTGCCGAGGTGCGCGGCCGTCGCGCCCATCCGCGAGGGCCGTAGGTCCTCGGGGTGGTCGGCGTAGAGGCGGCGCTTCATCGCCTTCGAGCGGTTCCACGGCGTGTTGCTGATCATCACCGTCACCACGAAGGGGAAATGGCGGTTTAGCTTCGAGGAGGCAGCGCCCCACCAGATGCAGAAGAAGACGAGTGAGGCGGCGATCACGAGGTTAGTCAGCGGGAAGAGGAAGATGATCGAGAGGGTGCCGTAGATCTCGGCCCGCGCCGCCAGGAACGGGACCTTGTCGCGCAGACCGAGGGCGCCGAGCAGCGCCAGTAGCACCCCCACCGCAACCGGGTCGAGGCGCGCCGCGGTGCCGTCGCCGCCGAGCCAGGAGGCGCTGCCGTCGACCCCCGATGACAGCAGCAGGA
>DASSNA010000271.1:0-12949 GCA_035688445.1 Solirubrobacterales bacterium
CCGGTGGTGCCGCCGGTGCTGGTCCGCGAAGAGGCGCTCGAGGGGACGGGCTTCCTGCCGGAGGCGCGCGACCAGATCTACGAGGTGCCGAAGGACGACCTCTTCCTGACCGGCACCTCGGAGGTGGCGCTGGCCGGCCTCCACGCCGACGAGATCCTCGCCGCCGAGGCGCTGCCGCTGCGCTACTGCGCCTTCTCCACCTGCTTCCGCCGTGAGGCCGGCGCCGCCGGCCGCGACACCCGCGGCATCTTCCGCGTCCACCAGTTCGACAAGGTCGAGATGTTCTCGTTCGTCGAGCCCAGCGCCTCGGGCGAGGAGCACGAGCGGCTGCTGGCGATCGAGGAGCGCATCCTCGGCGAGCTTGAGATCCCCTATCGCGTCGTCAACGTCGCCGTCGGTGACCTTGGCGCCCCGGCGGCGAAGAAGTACGACTGCGAGGCCTGGATCCCAAGCCAGGAGCGCTACCGTGAGCTCACCTCCTGCTCGAACACGACCGATTATCAGGCGCGCCGGCTCGGCGCTCGCTACCGGCCGCAGGAGGGCGCTTCGCCGCAGCCGGTGCACACGCTGAACGGCACTGCCTGTGCGGTTGGGCGGACGATCATCGCCCTGATCGAGAACCGCCAGGAGAGCGACGGCGGTTTCACGCTACCTAATATTTTGCATCCGTACGGCGTGCCTGCGAGAATCGCGGCGCGATGAGCACTGGAGTGAGGGACGCCAAGCGGGTTGTTCTCTGCGACGACCACGAGATCGTGCGCGAGGCGATCAAGTTGCGGATGGCAAACACCAACAGCGTCGAGATCGTCGGCGAGGCCTCGAACGGCCGCGACGTGGTCAACGTCGTCAAAGAGCTGGAGCCCGACGTGCTCATCATCGACGTCGAGATGCCCCGGCGCGACGGCATCGAGGCGACCAAGGAGGTCCTGAAGACGCGGCCACGGACCAAGGTGATTATCTTCACCGCCCACGCCCAGCCGGACCTACTGGCGCTGGCGCTCCGCGCCGGTGCCTCCGGCTACGTGCTGAAGTCAGCGCCGGCTGAGGACATCGCCAAAGCGGTGAAAGCGGTGACTGGGGGAGGGACCTTCCTCGGCGGCGACTTTGCCGGCGGCAAGCCCTCCGAGGTCGAGAAACTGCTCGACCTCTCACCGCGCGAGCGCCAGATCCTCGAGCTCCTCGCCGAGGGGCTACGGGTGAAAGACATCGCCGATCGGTTGCAGCTGAGCCCGGCGACCGTCCACACCCACGTCCGCAATGCGATCGCCAAGCTCGAGGTCGACACCCGCACCGAGGCGGTCGCATTGGCGGTTCGCTTCAGCTACCTGGGCGCTGGCGGCGGCGCCCTCTAGGCGACCGGTTCCCGGCCGCCTAGCGCTTCGCCGTCTACTCCTTCTTCGCGAACTCGAGCGCGCAGCCGTTGATGCAGTAGCGCTGGCCGCCGCGGTCGGCGGGTCCGTCGTCGAAGACATGGCCGAGGTGGGCGTCGCAGTGCTTGCAGACGACCTCGGTGCGGCGCATGAAGAGGCTGTTGTCGGGCCGCAGTTCGACGTGCTCGAGGTTGGTCGGCTCGGTGAAGCTCGGCCAGCCGGTGCCGGAGTCGAACTTGGTGTCGGAGGAGAAGAGCTCGGTGCCACAACAGGCGCAGCGGTACATCCCCGCTGACTTCTCGTCCCAGTAGGGGCCGGTGAACGCACGCTCGGTACCAGCCTTGCGGGTGACCTCGAACTGCTCGGGGGTGAGCTGGTCACGCCACTCTTGCTCGCTTTTCTGAACTTTCGTTGCCATCTGTCTCCTTTCTCTCTATGAAAAGAGTACGCCCTGGGTATTACAGGCCTGTGACGCGCAGAGGCACGATCGCGATCCTCATCCTCGTCGCCGCGATGGCGCTGACTGTGGCCTCGTCGGCGGCCGGCGGCGCATTTGCCTCCCGCGCCGGCTGCCCCGGCCAGGGCAATGCCGCCGCCCCCAGCGCGGCCCAGGAGAAGACGATGCTCTGCCTCGTCAACCATGCCCGGCAGGCGCGGGGCCTGACGCCGCTGCAGGCGCCGCGGTCGCTGGTCCAAGCTGCCGACCGCAAGTCCGGCGACGTGATCCGTTGCGACGAATTCAGCCACGAAGCCTGCGGGCGCGAATTCACCTACTGGATGAGCCACTTCGGCTACCAAGGCTGCCGCGAGGGTGAGAACCTCGCCTGGGGAAGCGGCCGCTACGCGACGCCGCGCTCAATCTTCCAGATGTGGATGCACTCCCAGGGCCACCGCGAAAACATCCTCGGCCCCTACGAAGACACCGGGCTGGGCCTGCGGGTTGGGACGCTTGAAGGCTACGGCGGCGCCCACGTCTGGACCGAGGAGTTCGGCGGCAGCTGCTGATTAGGAGGGTTTGGCGAAACCCCCGCGCACGCCTGGCGGCGGCGGACACTGCGCGGTGCGGCGTCCTCAGTCGGCCAAATAGCCCTGCTATTCGGCCTCCCTGCGTCCTTGCTCCGCTTGGTCCGGCGCTCGCCAGCCGCACACGCGGGTTTCGTCAAACCCTCCTAGGATGGCCGCGTGTTTGCGGCCTTCTATGAGCGCGTGGGGGATCTCTTTGCGGCGACCGAGCTGACGCGGGGGCCTTGGGACCCCGGTGCGCAGCACGCCGGGCCGCCGGCGGCCTTGCTCGGCTACGCGATCGAGCGGCTGCCCGAGGCGGCCGGGTTCCAGGTCGGGCGGATCACCTTCGAGATCCTGCGCTCGGTCCCGATCGCGCCGGTGCGGGTCGAGGCGCAGGTGGCGCGCCCGGGTCGGCGGGTGCAGATGTTCGAGGCCGAGCTGAGCGACCGCGAGGGCGAGGTGCTGATGCGGGCCCGGGCTTGGGGGATCCGCACCGCTGAGCTCGACGTCCCGCCGGAGGCGATCGTCGGCGGCGAGCCGCCGCCCCCTCCCGAGCAAGGCAAGGAGGCCAGCTTCTTCCCTACCGGCCAAGAGCACGGCTACCACTCGGCGATGGAGGTGCGCTTCATCTCCGGCGACTTCATCGAGCCCGGGCCGGCAGTCGTTTGGCTAAGGATGCGCCAGCCGCTGGTCGACGGCGAGGAGCCGACGCCGCTGCAGCGCACCCTCGTCGTCGCCGACGTCGGCAACGGCGTCAGCGCTTCGCTCGACTTTCGCCGCTTCCTCTTCATCAACGTCGACCTCACCGTGCAGCTGGAGCGGATGCCGGCGGGAGAGTGGATCTGCGTCGACGCCGTCACCCGGCCGCAGCCGAGCGGGGTGGGGAGCGCCGAGTCGGTCCTCTCCGACGGCGAGGGTCGGATCGGCCGCGGCCTGCAGACGCTGCTGGTCAGCGAGCGATAGCGCCCCACCGCGAGGCGAGGATCAGCAGCGCCGAGGCGACCGCGACCGCGGCGGCGAAGAGGAAGGCGCCCTCGTAATCGCTGAGGGCGGCGACCAGGCCCGCCAGCGGCGCCCCCAGGCCGACCCCGGCGTCGAAGAAGGCGGTGTAGGTGCCCATCGCGGCGCCGCGCGCCGATTCGGAGACGCGGCCGAGGGCGATCAGCATCAGCGAGGGGTTGAGCAGGGAGAAGGCTGCGCCCATCGCGACGCCGCCGGCCAGCGCCACCGGCAGGCTGTGGGCGACCGCGATCAGGACCAGCCCGACCGCCTCGCCAAAGGTGGCGGCGACGGCCACCGGCGTCGCCCCGACCCGGTCCGGGAGGTTGCCGATGACGAGGCGGGTGAGGACGATCATCGCCGCGAAGGCGCCGAAGACGGTGGCGCCGTGGCCGACCCCGCGTGCGTCCAGGTGGAGGACGATGAAGGTAGCGACAGCGGCGTAGCCGAACGAAGCGAGGGCGATCGCGAAGCCCGGTCCGACCGCCTCCGGCGCGATCAGCGGGTGCGGTTCGGCGTGCGCGCGGGGGACGAAGGGGTCGCGGGCGGTGAGCGCGATCAGGGCGCCGAGGGCCGGCATCACCGCGGCGAAGATCCAGACGGCGTGGTAGCCGCCCTGGTCGAGGATCAGCTGCCCGAGCAGCGGGCCGACGCTGAGCCCGCCCCAGACCGCGAGCCCGTAGAGGCCGAGCACCCGTCCGCGCCGCTCTGGCGGGGCGAGGTCGACGATCCAGGCCGAGCCGGCGGTGTAGACGGTGCCCTCGCCGACGCCGAGGACGAGGCGGGCGGCGATCAGCCCGGCGATGCCCAGGTTCGGCAGGTAGAGCAGGCCGCCGATCGCGACCAGGATCGCTCCGGCCACCACCATCGGCTTGCGGCCGCGGGTGTCGGCGAGCCGCCCGGCAACCGGCCGCAGCAGCAACCCGGTGATGGCGTAGGAGCCGATCACCACCCCCACAGCGAGGTTGCCTGAATCGAGCGGGCCGTGGATGTAGCGGGGCAGGACCGGCAGCACCGCACCGATTGCGAGGAGGCCACAGAAGGTGGCGACGAAGACCGCCGCGAAGCTGAGGCCGGGGCGGTGCTCGCCCCGCGCGTTCTCGGTTGCGGCGAGACTCACGCCAGCAGGCCGGCGAGGTTCTCGAGCACGTGGTCGAGCGCCGGGTCCGCCGCCTCGGCTTCCTCGCGCGAGGTGGTGCCGCTGAGGACCAGCACCGTCTCCAGCCCGGCCCGGCGTCCCCCCTCGATGTCGGAGGAGACGCGGTCCCCGATCATCGCCACCCGCCGCTTCGTCTGTTCCTTTTCGTTGCTATCCCCCGTAAAGGAACAGTCGAGCGCCTCGAGCGCCATCTCGAACAGGTGGCGTTCCGGCTTGCCGGCGATCTCGGCGCGGCGGCCGGAGGCGACCTCGACGGCGGCGAGCACGGCGCCGGTCCCCGGCAGCTCGCCGCCGGGGTAGGGCATCGTCGGGTCGTGGCTGGTGGCGAAGAGGGCGGCGCCCCGGTCGAGTGCCCGCTTCGCCGCCACCAGCTCGGCGTAGTCGAAATCACGGTGGCCGGAGACGACGACCGCGTCGGCCTCCCAGGCCTCTTCGCCTTCGAGCAGCCGGGCGCCGGTGGCCGCGACCATCTCCTTCAGCGCCGGCCCGCCGATCACGAAGGCACCGCCGCCCTCGCCCGCGGCTTCGCCGGCGAGCCGCGCCACCACCATCCCGGCGGTGACGATCTGCTCCTCACTCACCTCGACCCCAAGCCCGCGCAGCCGCTCGGCGTAGGCGGCCGGCGGCCGGCCCGGATTGTTGGTGACGAAGACCAGCCGCTTGCCCGCCTCCAGCAGCGCTTGCAGCGCCTCGGCTGAGCCCGGGACCGGCTCACGGCCGATCCAGACGACCCCGTCGAGGTCGATCAAGAGTCCGTCGAAGCGGTCGGCAAGGGCCACGGGCGCACCCTAAACGCCACTCTCGATACCGTGCTGGACAGTGAGCGCCAACGGACCAGTCGTGGTCGCCACCGACCTTCACCGTCGCTTCGGCGAGGGGGACGCCGCCGTCGATGCGCTCGACGGCGTCACCACCGCCTTCGAGCGCGACCGCTTCACCGCGATCATGGGCCCGTCGGGCTCGGGCAAGTCGACCCTGATGCACATCCTTGCCGGGCTCGACCAGCCGACCTCGGGGACGGTCGAGCTCGACGGGGTCGAGATCACCAAGCTCGACGACGGTGAGCTGACCCAGTTGCGCCGCGACAAGCTCGGCTTCGTCTTCCAGTTCTTCAACCTGCTGCCGGTCCTGACCGCCGAGGAGAACCTGGTGCTGCCGCTCTCGATCGCCGGCCGCAAGCCAGACCAGCAGTGGGTCGACACCCTGATCCGCACCGTCGGCCTCGAGGACCGGCGCACGCATCGGCCATCGGAGCTCTCCGGCGGTCAGCAGCAGCGCGTCGCCGTCGCCCGGGCGCTGGTGACCAAGCCCGCCGTCGTCTTCGCCGACGAGCCGACCGGCAACCTCGACTCGAAGGCGAGCGGGGACGTGATGCGGTTGCTGCGCCAGGCGGTCGACGAGTTCGGGCAGACGGTGGTGATGGTCACCCACGACCCGGCCGCCGCCGCCCACGCGGATCGGCTGATTACGCTGCAGGACGGCAAGATCGTCAACGACGCGGCGCCCGGCTCGGCAGACGAGGTCATCGAGCTGCAGAAGCGGCTTGACTAGCCTCGCCCTCAAGAACCTCTGGGCACGGAAGGTGCGGGCCCTGCTGACGGCCTTCGCCGTCTTCCTCGGCGTCGCCTTCGTCTCCGGCTCCTACATCCTCACCGACACGATCTTCGCCGCCTTTGACGAAATCTTCAGCGAGTCGCTGAGCGGCACCAGCGTCGTCATCACCGCCCAGAACCCGGTCGAACAGGAAAACGGGGAAATCCCGACGGTCAGCGCCGCGCTGCTGCCGACCGTGAGCAAGACGCCGGGGGTGCGGCTGGCGGCGGGGGCGATCTTCACCCCCGGCGGCTTCTTCAACTCCAAGGGCGAAAAGATCGGTAACAAATTCGCGCCGAAGTTCATCTCCTCGACCCTGCCCGGGAGGCTCGAGTCGCTCACCTACGTCGACGGGCACAAACCTCGCGGCCCCACCGAAGCCTCGATCGACAAGGCCGCGGCCGACGCGAGCAACCTCAACCTCGGTGAACAGATCGAGCTGATCGGGCAGGGCAGGGCCGAGAGATTCCGCCTGGTCGGCTTCACCCAGCTCGGCAGCGCCTCCTTTGGCGGCGCCAGCATCGCCCAGGTGACGCTGCCGGTCGCCCAGCGCCTCACCCACAAGCGGGGCCGCTTCGACCAGATCTCGGTTGCCGCCGCGGGCGGCGTCTCCTCGGCGGCGCTGAAACGGCGAATCGCGAGGGAGATGCCGGCCGGGGTCAGGGTCGAGACGGCCAAGGAAAGCGCCGACCGCAGCTCCGAAGAAATCCGCGACAACCTCAGCTTCCTGCAGACCTTCCTCCTCGTCTTCGGCTTCATCGCCGTTTTCGTCGGCTCCTTCCTCATCTTCAACACCTTCTCGATCACCGTCGCCCAGCGGATCAGCGAATTCGGGATGCTGCGGACGCTGGGCGCCTCGCGAGGTCAGATCCTCACCTCGGTCATGGTCGAGGCGCTGGCGATCGGCTTGCTCGGGGCGCTGATCGGGGTCGCCGGCGGTTTCCTCATCGCCGCCGCGATCAACGCCCTCTTCGAGGCGATCGGATTCGACCTGCCGACCACGAGCCTGGTGCTGGAGACGCGGACGGTCATCGTCGCCCTGATCGTCGGCGTCCTCGTCACCGCCGTCGCCTCGCTGGTGCCGGCGCTGCGCTCGACCAGGGTGCCGCCGATCGCGGCGCTGCACGCCTTCTCGGCACCGCCGAGCCGTCGCCGCCGCCTCGCCTACCTTGCGCTCTCCGTCCTGCTCGGCGCCGGCGGTCTGGCGGCAGTTCTGCTCGGCCTGTTTGGGAGCGGCGGGGCCGGGACGCGGGCGGGCTTGATGGGTGCCGGCGCGGTGGCGGTCGTCTTCGCCGTCTCCATCTTCAGCCCGCGCCTGGTGCCGCCGCTTGCCACCGTCGCCGGCTGGCCGATGGAGCGGCTGCGGCGCCTCACCGGTCGCCTCGCCCGCGAGAACGCGCAGCGCAACCCAGGCCGCACTGCGGTCACCGCGGCGGCGCTGATGATCGGGGTGGCGCTGGTCACCTTCGTCACCGTCTTTGCCGCCGGGCTGAAGAGCACCGTCGCCCAGGTCGTCGACGAAAACTTCGCCGGCGGCCTGGTGATCCAGAACAGCGATGGCTTCTCGCCGATCCCCAACGGTGCCGCCAAAGCTGCCGGCAAGGTGCCGGGGGTGGAGTTGGTGGCGACGATCAGGGGAGCGCAGGCGAAGGTGGTTGAAGGGGGGAGGCCAGGCCCGACCACCAAGGTCAACGCCCCGACCCCCGACATTGGCGAGGCGGTGACGATCGAATGGAAGAAAGGCGGGCCGAGCGCGTTGCGCAATCTCAGCGACCGCGAGGCGATCGTTTCCAACGACTTCGCCAGCTCGCACAACCTCGAATTGGGCGACCGCTTCCAGCTGCTGACCCAGACCCGGGCGCGGCCGCGCCTCCGGGTCGTTGGCGAGTTCAACTCGAAGCTCGGCGTCTTCGGCAGCGTCCTCGTCACCCAAAGGGTGATGGCTCGCGACTTCCGCCAGACCGAGGACCTGATCGACTTCGTCAAGGTCGCGAAAGGCGCCGACGCGGACAAGGTGCAGGCGCTGCTGACGAAAGGCTCAGAAGCGCTCTTCCCGACCACCGAAGTCCTCAACCAGCAGGAACTGAAGGAAAGCCGCGAAGAACAGGTCAACCAGTTGGTGATGCTGATCTACGCCCTGCTGCTCTTCGCGATCATCATCTCTCTGTTTGGGATCGCCAACACGCTGGCGCTCTCGATCCACGAACGCACGCGGGAGCTGGGGATGCTGCGGGCGATCGGGATGTCGCGGCGCCAGGTGCGGACGATGATCCGCTACGAGGCGGTGATTACGGCGCTGATCGGCGGCATCCTCGGGATGGTGCTGGGGATCGTCTTCGTCACCCTGATCGGGCAGCCGCTGAAGGAAGAAGGCTTCACCTTCTCCTATCCGGTCGGCTCGCTGGTGCTGCTGCTGGTTCTCGCCGCCCTCGCAGGGGTGCTATCGGCGATCATCCCGGCTCGCCGGGCCTCGCGGCTGGACGTGCTGCAGTCGCTTCAGTACGAGTAGTTCTGGCGTTGGGGGAGCCGGGGGAAGGTCCTCCGGACAACAGCGGGGAGGGTCTGGAAGACCTCCCAGGGGCGACATGACCGGCGCATCTCAGCGTCCTCGCTCGCTCACGTGCAGAGCACGCTTCGCTCACTGCGTCCTTGATCTGCTTGGTCCTGTCACCCCTGGGAATTCGCTAACCCCATGCGGAGAGCTCCTGCTGCTTCCAGCATGGCCCAGCGGGCGGAGGGGCAGATCTCAGGGAGGTTGGCGTAAGTGTGGACGAGTCCTGGGTGGTTGCGCAGGGTGACGGGGGTGCCGGCGTTGCGCATGCGCAGGGCGTAGGTCTCGCCCTCGTCGCGGAGGGGGTCGAAGCCGGCGATGGCGACGTAGGCGGGGGAGAGGTTGCTGAAGTCGTCGGCGTGGAGGAGGGAGACGCGGGGGTCGGTGTGGTCCTCGGCGCGGGGTAAGTAGTTCTCCTCGAAGTAGTCCATGCTGCGCCGCGTCAGCAGGAAGCCTTCCCGGAACAGGTGCCGCGAAGCGGTCTCTTCGCCGATTTGGGTGACCGGGTAGATCAGCAGCTGTAGTGCCGGGGGTGGGGCGCCTTCGTCGCGGGCCAAGTGGCAGACGACCGCGGCCAGGTTGCCACCGGCGCTGTCGCCGCCGACTGCGATCCGGGCCGGGTCGCAGCCGAGCTCGCTGGCGTTGTCAGCGGCCCAGGCGTAGGCCGCCCAGGCGTCCGCAATCGCCGCCGGGAACGGGTGCTCGGGGGCGAGGCGGTAGTCGACCGAGAGCACGGCGGCGCCTGAGTTGGCGGCGAGGAAGCGGCAGGGGTTGTCGTGGGTGTCGAGGTCGCCGATTACCCAACCGCCGCCGTGGTAGTAGACGAGCAGCGGCCGGGGCTTCTGCGCCGGTGGACCTGGCGGCACGTAGAGCCGGGCGCCGATCGTCCCGGCGGGCCCGGGGATCTGGACCGACTCGACCCGCGCCATCGGGATCGGCTGCTGCGGCGCGACGATCTCTGCCTCGAGCCGCCGGTCCGCCCGCGCCTTCGCGACGTCGTCCCCGTAGACGAAGTCGTCGCTGCCGGCGAGCTCCGCCAACCGCAGCAGCGCTTGGATGTCGCTCGCCAATCGCTGCCCATCGATCACCGGCGGCGCCCCAAACAGCCGCCGCTGCACCCCAGCCGACAGTCCGCAGACTGCCCTGAGGAAGCGGTGCTCAAGCGGGGGCGGAAGACGCGGAAGGCTCGCCACGGACCGCAGCCTAGGCGTTCCGTGGTTCCTAAGGCACCTATGCCGTGCGAAAGGAACCACGGAACTGGAGGTTGTACGAAAGTCACACATAACCGTGTAAAGGTGGGAGTAGGGTCGGGATACGTATGGAGGCGATGGCGCCAGTGGCGGCTTCGACCAACGGGCACAGCCCGAGGCCGATCAGGGGGCTGCCGCCGGGGCCGCGGATGGGGCGGGTGATGCAGACGGCGATCTGGTCGCGCCGGGCGCAGTGGATGCTGGAGCAGAGCCGCGCCCGCTTCGGCCGCATGTTCACGCTGCAGATCGCCTACGAGGGTGACTGGGTCGTGATCTCCGACCCCGACATCGTCAAGCAGATCTTCACCGGCGACCCTCGCGTCTTCCATGCCGGCGAGGGGAACCAGATCCTCCGTCCCATCCTCGGCGAGAACTCGGTCCTCGTCCTCGACGAGAAGAAGCACATCGCCCAGCGCAAGCTGCTGCTGCCGCCCTTCCATGGCGAGCGGATGCAGGCCTACGGCGAGAAGATGGCCGAGATCGCCGCCCGCGAGATCGAGAGCTGGCCGACCGGTGTCCCCTACAAGCTGCGGCCGCGGATGCAGGCGATCACGCTGGAGATCATCCTCGAGACGGTCTTCGGCGTCCACGGCGGTGAGCGGATGGAGCTGCTGCGCGACGCCCTCCGCGGCTTCCTCGACCTGACGACGAACCCGATGGCGCTGCTGCCGGTGCTGCTGGTCGGACCCGACCGGGTGAGCAGCATCCCCGCCTTCCGCCGTCGGATCGGGCGGGTCGATGAGCTGATCGGGCAGGAGATCGCTGAGCGCCGCACGGTCGAGGACGTGGCCGAGCGCGACGACATCCTCTCGATGCTGGTCGCCGCTCGCCACGAGGACGGCAGCCCGATGAGCGACGCCGAGATCCGCGACGAGCTCCTCACCCTCCTGGTCGCCGGTCACGAGACGACCGCCACCGCGCTCTCCTGGGCGATGGAGCGGTTGGTCCGCCACCCGGAGAAGCTGGAGCGGCTGCGCGATGAGGTTGAGGCGGGCGAGGACGCCTACCTGACGGCGACGATCCAGGAGACGCTGCGGCTGCGGCCGGTGATCGTGGCGGTGATCCGCCAGCTAACCGAGCCGGTCGAGCTCGGCGGCTACGAGCTGCCGGCTGGCGCCAGGGTCACCCCCTCGATCCACCTGATCCACCGCGACCCCGAGATCTATCCCGAACCCGAGCGCTTCCTCCCCGAGCGCTTCCTCGACGAGCCACCCGGCACCTACACCTGGATCCCCTTCGGCGGCGGCGTCCGCCGCTGCCTCGGCGCCGCCTTCGCCCAGTTCGAGATGCAGGTCGTCCTCCGCGAGCTGGTCCGCCGCCACGAGATCCCCCCCGCGACCCCCGCCTCCGAGCGCCCCTTCCGCCGTGCGATCACCGAGACGCCCCGGCACGACGCAACCGTCGTCCTCAACTGACGCCGACGGGACGATTTCCGGTTACATAGACCGGTTTTCGGCCCATCGGCTTATGGGGCACATCCCCTGCGAGGGCGTCTCATCTTCTGGTGACCCGCCCCGAACTGTCTGGTCGAATGGCTAGCTGGGCACGGGATCGAACTTCAAGAATTTCGCCACCCCGGGGGGCGCTACCAACAGATCAGATCGCTGCTTCCGATCTGCTGGTAGCGCCGACCTCAATGGCGGGTATCCCGCGGAGGGAAGGGGTCTTGGCGATTGATGGTGTCTCCATCTCTGATCTCACCACTGGGCCGGTGAATGATTACCTCGCCGCCTCCGGGAATCCCTCGGAGCCTTTCCTTCGCTCCATCCTCGGCATCACCCTGGGTCGGGTAAACGGCGCGAGGTCTACTCTTGCCCTCGCCTTTGTCTTGCCAGAGCCCGTCTTGTCGTTTGGTTATGTGACGTCGTTCAGACATCGGACCTCCTATATCGAACACATGTACGTAATAGAAGGTACAACGGGAGTCCGACAGAAATTGAGCGCCCTAGCTCAGCCGCAGCCGGTGTTGTTACCGCACTGCGAACACGTGTAGCAACTGCCCGTCCGCTGCATCATGCCGCCGCACTGCTCGCAGGCCGGGCCGAGGTCAAGGCCCTGCATCTTCGCTGGGCGGACCGGGGGGGTTTCGGTCATCGCCGAGGCTGCGGGCACCGGAGCCTCGGACTTAGCGGCAGCGCCACCGTTGCCGTTGCCCCCGTTGGCGTGGCTGTTGCCGTTGGCGGGGCCGGCGGTGTCGGTCGCGATTCCGAGGCCGAGCTGCGAGGTCTCGGCTTCCTTCTTGGCCCGAACCTCGGAGGTCATGATCCCGAGTTCCTCAAGCGTTTCGGTGTCCTCGATGAAGCGGCTCGCGACCCAGCGCATGATGTAGTCGGGCAGCGATTTGGCGAAGGGGATCTCCGGGTTCTGGGTCATCCCCTCCGGGTCGAAGCGCATGTAGCTGAACTTGCGCACGAAAGTCTCCAGTGGCACCCCGTACTGGAGGCCGAGCGAGATCGCCGTCGCGTAGGCGTTCAGCAGCCCCCGCATCGTTGAGCCCTCCTTGCCGATGTCGGTGAGGAAGATCTCGCCGACCGAGCCGTCCTCGTATTTGCCGGCGGTGATGTAGCCCTCGTGACCGCCGACCGAGAACTTGTGGGTGATCGATTCGCGCTCGCGCGGCATCTTCTTGCGGACCGGCTCGGCCATCTGCACTTCGGCCTCGGCCTCCTTTTCATCCTGCGCGTCGGTCCGCAGCGCCTGCGCCGTCTTCGAGCCGTCGCGGTAGATCGCGAGCGCCTTCACGCCGAGGCGCCACGCCTGCACGTACGCGTCGGCGATGTCCTCGACCGTGGCCGTCTGCGGCAGGTTGACCGTCTTCGAGATCGCCCCGGAGATGAACGGCTGGGTCGCGGCCATCATGTCGATGTGGCCGGTGTGGGAGATCGCCCGCTCGCCGACCGCTACGTCGAAGACCGGCAGGTGCTCCTCCTTCAGGCCCGGCGCGCCGACGATCGTGCCCTTCTCGGAGATGTAGGCGTCGATCTGGTCGATCTCGGACTCGTCGTAACCGAGCGTTTTGAGG
>DASSNA010000279.1:0-5104 GCA_035688445.1 Solirubrobacterales bacterium
ACGAAAACCGGTTGATGTAACCGGTTTTCGTCCCGTCGGCGGTGAATCTTGGCTACTTGCCGCTCCACTTCGGGGTGCGTTTGCCGAGGAAGGCGCTGATGCCCTCTTTGGCGTCCTCGCTGAAGAAGGCGGTGGCGAAGCCGACCTTCTCGGCCCCGATCCCGGCGTCAAGTTCGCCCTTGGCGGAGACGGACTTGACCTGCTCGACCGCGAGCGGCGCCTGAGCGGCGAGCTTGCGGCCCCACATCAGCGCCGTCTCGAACAGCTCGTGGTCGGGGACGACGCGGTTGACGAGGCCGAGTTCGAGCGCCTCGCCCGAGAGGATCGCGTCGCCGACGAGGTTCATCTCCAGCGCTTTGCTGGAGCCGACCAGGCGCGGCAGTCGCTGGGTGCCGCCGAAGCCGGGGATGATCCCCAGCTTCACCTCGGGCTGACCGAAGACGGCCGCCTCGGCGGCGATGCGGAAGTCGCAGGCCATCGCCAGCTCGCAGCCGCCGCCGAAGGCGATCGAGTTGACCGCGGCGATCGTCGCCACCCCGGCCTGGCCGAGGTCGCGGAAGAGCGCGTGAGCGCGGTTGATCAGCTCGGCGCCGCTCTCCTGGTCAAGAGTGGTGAAAGCCTTGATGTCGGCGCCGGCGGAGAAGACGACCGGGACCGAGGAGACGATCACCATCGCCCCCACCCCGTCGGCCGCCTTGACCCGGCTCCAGACCGTCTCCAGGTCCTCGACCACCTGCGGCGAGAGCGAGTTCATCGGCAGGTTGGCGAGCCAGGCGATTGCGACGTCGCCGCGCGTCTCCAGCTTCACCGTCTCGGTCTGCTCACCCTCGTCGGCCTGCGGGTAGGGGTAGAAGCCCTGCCCGGCCGCGAGGCCGTGGCGGCCCTGGGCGACCAGCCGCTTCAGGGTCACCGGCGGGGTGAAGCGCTCGCCGTGGCGCTCCTCCAGGTTCTCGATCGTCTCCAGAACCTGGTCGAGCCCGGTGACGTCGGCTTTCCAGAACGGCGGCAGCAGGCCTTTGCGCGGGTCGAGCCCGGCCCCGGCCATCATCCCGAGGTCGATGTCGCGGACCGAGCAGATCCCCTCCTCGACCAGCAGGCAGGCCTCGATCAAGGCGCGGCTGGAGAACATCGCCACCAGCTCATCGGCGTCGGGCGCGGCGTCGCCGGGGATGTTCTGCTCACCGTCCTTGAAGAAGCCCTCGCCGCCGGTCTTGGCGCCGAGCTTGCCTTCGCCGACCAGACCCTGCAAGCCCTTGTGGACGTAGAAGTGGTCGCCATAGGAGTCGTGCAGGTGTTCGGCGACGTGGAGGACGGTGTCGAGCCCGAGCAGGTCGGTGAGGAAGAACGGGCCCATCGGCGCCAGCTGGGCGCCGGCGATCGCCTCGTCAATCGCCTTCAGCGACAACCCGTGCTCCTCCTGGGCACGCCAGATCTCCCCCATCGTCGCCATCAGGATCCGGTTGACGACGAAGCCGGGCACCTCGCCGCAGACGATCGGCTGCTTCTTGATCGCCTGGGCGAAGTTGTAGGCGGCGGTGGCGGTTTCCTGCGAGGTGTCCTCGCCGGCGATCACCTCGACCAGCGGCATGATCGAGGCCGGGTAGAAGAAGTGGAAGCCGACGACCTTGTCGGGCCGCAGCGTCGCCTCGCCGATCTCGGTGATCGAGAGTGAGGAGGTGTTGGAGGAGAGGATCGCGTGGCCGGGGGTGGCGGCGTCGAGCTCGCGGAAGACGGCCTGCTTGATCTCCATCTTCTCGGGCACGGCCTCGATCACGAAGTCGACGTCGCCGAACTCCTCGTAGCTGGTGGTGCCGGTGATGTTCCCCATCACCTCGGCGAGGCGGGCATCGGCCCCCTCCTGGGTCAGCTTCTCCTTCTTGACGAGGCGAGCGAGCTGCCCCTCGGTGACGCCGCGGGCTTTCTCGAGAGCCGCATCGACGAACTTCTGGTCGATGTCCTTGACGACGACTAGGATGTCGGCGGCGGCGATCGCCTGCGCGATCTCGCCCCCCATGGTGCCGCCGCCGACAACGGCGGCCTTCGAGACGAACATTGGTGAGGCTCCTCCGGTTTTCGGCTTGAACATGCGGCCGAGGCCGCGGGAACCGCAGGCTATACAGATGCCTGCGGTCCCGCTCCTCGACCTATGCGGACGCCTGCGGCTCCCGCTCCTCGACCCCCCCGTCGAGACCTTCGCCTTCCTCCTCCGGCCTGAACCGCTGGTAGGCGAAGGCGCCGGCCAGCAGCAGCAGACCGAGAGCGACGAAGGAGAGCGCCCGGGCGAGCTGTTCGAGTTCGGCCAGGTCGTAGGTCCAGACCTTGGCGATCGCGACCGCCAGCAGGGCGAGACCGCCGAGACGAGCTTTTGGCGAGTGCCGCACCATGCCCCAGACGACCGCGCCCAGACCCGTCGCCGTCCAGAAGGCCGAGAGCCAGGACTGGCCGATCTGGCGGGCTTCGCCGCTGCCGTCGGCACCGATCGCGTCGATGATCGCGACCGAGCCGAGGTAGACGAACCCGGTGGCGCCGATGAAGCCCGCCACCGTCGCAGCCTTGGGCTCGACCTCGCGGCCCCAGTACCAGCAGGCCAGCGCGGCGCCCACGCAGCAGGCGATTGCGACAAGGGAGCTGCCGAGGTCTTCGACCCCTTCGGCGATCGCGACCGGCGGTGCCTCGACGCACAGCATGTGCAGGAGCGCGAGGCCGAGGAATCCAAACGCCCCGATCATCAGGCGCTGCGCATCCGAGAGCGCCGGCGCGGGACCGCGGTCGACGCGCGTCGACATGTAGGCCAGCGCCGCGGCCATCGCCGACCAGGCGGCAACCAGCGTGGGCCCGTCGAAGGCGTCGGCCAGCCCGAAGCTGCCGAGCGCGATTCCGCCTCCGATCAGCAGCGAGCCGATTTCACGGTGGACGCCAAAGCGGATCGCGGCGGCGCCGAGCAGGAGGTGGGCGACGGCGAATCCGAAGGTCCAGGCGTCAAGGGCGAGCGTCGAATCGTGGCCGAGGACGACACAGCCGGCGATGTACACAAAGAGGCTGCTGCAGAGAAGCAGCAACCCCGAGGAGACCGGGAGCTTCTCTTCGCCGCGGGTTCGCAACGCGTAGCCGAAGGCCGCGGCGGCGTAGAGGACCCAGAACCCGGCCAGAACTGCGAGGACAAGCAGGACGGGCTCGGACTGCCGGTATGGCACGGAGATGAACCCGCCGGCAACGATCCAGAGGATCAGTTGGGGCGCCGACACCGCGAAGGCGGCCAGCGCCAGCCAGTTCCATCGCTGCCAGAGGAGCACTCCGACGCTCGCGGCCAAGGCGAGAGCGACGAAGGCGATCGAAACGCCGTCGGGTTCTCCGCCGACGAGCATCGGCGCCGCCAGCGCCCCCAGCATCCCGACGCTGCCGACCAGCATCGATGACCATCGCACGGCGATGAAGACGCCGAGGACACCGATCAGCGCCGCTGCCTCGAGGCCTAGGACCGGCGAGATCAAGTCGTAGGCCTGAGAGGCGACGACGGTCGTCGCGAATAACCCCGGGATCGCGATGGCGACCGCGATGCGCGCCACCTCGAGGCGTCCCTTCCGTTCGTGCAGCCAGACGCCGAGACCGAGCAACAGCAGGGAGCCGAACGCAGCCATCAGAACGCGGATCTCCTCCGTGAACCAGCTGCTGTCGACGGCGCTGCGCATCAAGAAGATGACGCCGAGCAGGGTCGCGAAGCCGCCGATCCAGGCGAGCACGCGCCCGCCGAACACGCGCTCGAACTCGATCCGCGAGATCGGGTTCAGCGGCGGTGGCGGGGCTTGCTGCGGGGGTTGCTCATCGCGGGACCGGAAGGCGGGCGGCACATAGCCGTCCTCGAATTCCTGCCATTTGTCTCTCGTTTCGTCACTCATCGGTGCCTCCTTTTCGCGTACTTGTTGACCAACGGTTGATAACCGTAGCAAGTTTGTCAACCATTGGTCAATAAGCGCGCTAAACTTCCCCGTATGGGTGAGCCCTCCTACCGGCGGCTGGACGTGGACGAGCGGCGCCAGCAGCTGCTGGAGCGCGGTGCCGAGCTCTTCACCAGCCACCCCTACGACAAACTCTCGATGAGCAAGATCGCCGCCGAGGCAGGCATCTCAAAAGGGCTGCTCTATCACTACTTCCCCAGCAAACGGGCCTTTTTCGAGGCGACCCTGGGCGCCTGGGCCGAGCGGTTGCGGGAGCGGACCGAACCCGATCCCGACCTGCCGCCGATCGAGCAGCTGCAGGGAAGCCTCGATGGCTTCCTCTCGATGGTCGAGGAGAACGCGGGCGCCTACCGCAACCTGATGCAGAGCGCGACCGTCCCCGAGATCCGCGACCTGATCGAAGAGGTGCGGCGCTTGACCGCAGAGCGAATCCTCGGCGGGCTCTACGCGGACGGCGCGCCGCCGAAGGCGCGAACCGCGGTCAGCGGCTGGCTCTGGTTCATGGACGGCGCCTGCCTCGACTGGATCGAGCACCGCGACATCGAGCGCGAGGAGTTGCGCGACCTCCTGCTCGGGGTCTTGATGGGGGCGCTCGTCGCCGCCGGTGCGCTGCCGGACGTGGCCCAAGCTTCGTAGCTGACGCAAGGCCGCTGATTTACGGCCAGCGTCACCCTGGGGGCTTCAAGTCCCGAACACAGAGAGTCGATTTCTCTTCTCGATGCGCAAACCAGGGAAGCTCTTCGTCACTCTCGTAGCGCTGCTCGTCTGCAGCGCCCTCTTCGGCCCCGCCCCGGCCGGCGCCGCGGTGCCGCAGGCGCGGCTGCTGTCCGACGGCCGCGCCGTAGCTCCCCCCTCCGCCCCACCCGCTGTAAAAGCGATGATCGAAGCGGCGAACCGGATCCGCCATCGGCCCTACGTCTGGGGCGGCGGCCATCGCCACTGGAACTCGCGCGGGTACGACTGCTCGGGCTCGGTCAGCTACGTGATGCACGCCGCCGGCCTGCTCGAATCGCCGCTCGACTCAACCGGCTTCATGCGCTGGGGCGGCGGCGGAGCCGGCAGCTGGGTGCGGATCTACGCCAACCACGAACACGTCTTCGCGATCATCGCCGGCCTGCGCTGGGACACCTCCTACACGACCGACGGCG
>DASSNA010000302.1:0-8661 GCA_035688445.1 Solirubrobacterales bacterium
AGCGGGAGTAGTGCAGCTGGTAGGAGAGGGTCTAGCCCTGGAAGCCGAGGTAGAGCGCCTGGGTCGAGAGCGAGAAGAGAGTGACCGCGCAGACGAAGAGGATCGCCAGCTCGCCCGCCTTGACGTGGACCCAGCGGGAGAAGCCGGTGCGCTGGGCGGCGGCGATCGGCATCGAGGCGCCGGCGATGAAGCCGGCGATGCAGGCGGTCGCGTGCAAGGCCAGGACCAGGGAGTTGCGCCAGAGGATCGGCAGCAGGTCTTCCGGCTCCGAGGGTGAGGTAAGGCCCGGTAGGTGGATCGGCGTCACGTCCGGCGTCAAGAGACCGGCGGCAAACCAGACAGCAGCGAGCAGGGTCAGGGCGATCGCGACGCTGAGCGCGATCCAGGCGCGCAGCACCTGCCACGGATGCCGGCTCCATGCGTCCAGGGTCTCCCGCGTATCTCGCATGCCATGGGAAAAGACATGCTGGTTGGCCGTGCTCATCGCCTAGAAGATCGGCAGGCAGTCAGGACTTCCTTAGTTCCTCCTCGTAGCGCTCGGCACGCTCCGCCAGCTGCGGCAGCGTGACCTCGAGGCCCTTGGCGATCCGCCGCACGTTGCCCCAGGTCGGGTTGATCCGGCCGGACTCGATGTGGGAGATCCAGGTCGCGTGGATGTCGGCGCGTTCGCCCAGGACTTCTTGGCTCAGGCGCAGCTTGTTCCGGAGCGTCCGGATCGCTTTCCCGAGGCCGGGTTGTGGGTCGTCTCGCCGTGGCATCTCAGTGGAGGGAATTGGCCTCCCGCCCCCACGTCCATAGAGGTGAACTCAAGCCTGCTTGCGAAGCCCGTGATTTGCGCTTTTCCGCAAGTCGGTTCCTGCATGTCCGTAGGCAGAGACCCTGTTCAAGGGGGCGGTCTGTTGCGTCAGCGGACACGAACAGATGTTCGCATAAGGAATAGGACAAGGAAGGGCCTCTTTGTTAAGAACCGCGCCCAACCGGAGACCTCTTACACGGCAGCCCCGCCTATGTCGATCCGACTACCAGGGCGAGGGCCTCGGCTCCCGCCTCCTCGCCCGATCCTCGAGATCTGCGACATGCAACGGCATCGGCGCCTACCTCGAGTCCTCCAAGCACTCCAACATCGCCTTCTACCCCCGCCACGGCTTCCGCGTCTCGCCCTTGTCCTGACCGATCCCGAGCAGCTGTACGAAGGGACTGCCGTGCCGCGAGACGAGGACTTCGGCGCCAGCAGCAGCCTGCTCCATGTAGTGACCGAAGTGGTTGCGGAACTGGTGGGCGCCAACGTTGATGACGTTGTCGGCGACCTTTTCGGAGGACCCACAGGGAGAGATGGAGCTGAGGGGAATCGAACCCCTGACCTCCCGAATGCCATTCGGACGCTCTGCCAGCTGAGCTACAGCCCCAGGAAACTCGTAATCGGCCGCCCAGTTTAGCGCTGCTCGCTGCCCATTTTTCGTCTGACCGGTACGCAACCAAATCGCCGATCGCCCTTCGAAAAGCTCAGGCGTGAGGAGGTAGCAACTTCCCAACTCTCCGCAATGCACGGCGACCAGGTCGATCTCTGATCTGTCGTAGGTCTTGACGACATAGCCACGCGTAGGCGAGTGATAGGAGCTCCTGAGGCGAACTTGGATTTTCTCATCCACAAGAGACCCCCACTTGCACTGCACTCGCCACAGCCGATCCCCGATGCCGAGTACGAGGTCATACCGCTCGTGCTCAGTCAATGGCTTGAGCACGGAGAGTTCCAGCTTTGCCGCTTCGGCGGCTATTGCCAGCTCCGCTGCGTTCCCCTTGCGATTTGGATCGTGCTCCACCGTCTGACGGACAATACATTTCGCCTCGGACGCAAAAAAAAGGCGCCTACGCCGCGCGCTGCTCCGGGCCCGCCTCCTCATCGACGTCGAGGATGAGGTTGTCGGGGGCGGTGTGGCGGACCTTGAAGTCGAGGCTGGAGAGTTCTTCCAGTTCGTTGAGGAGGTCGACGGGCTGGTCGAGGTTCATCGAGAAGGTGGCGCGACCCTCGGAGAAGCGCTCGACGGAGATGTCGGAGGCACCGAGCTGGCCGACGGCGTCCTCGAAGCCGACCAGCTGCGAGAAGTCATCGAGGGGCCCGATCTCCAGCTTGACGTGGCCTTTGTAGAGGCCGTCGTCCGCGGGCTCGGCAGCGCGCTGGCTCGCCTCCGCCTCCAGGGCCGGAGCCATCTCCTCCAAAGCCTTGACCTTCTTACTCACCTCAACCGCCTCGCGCAGGGCTTTCATCCGGATTCGGGTCGCCTGGCCGCGCGCCTGGGTCTCCAGTTCCTCAAGCCGAGTGGTGATCGCATCGAGAGAGGCGATGCTGCGGTCATGGCACTCGTTCGCCTCACGTAGGCGCTCGCCGAGGACGCGGATCTCGCGCTCCCGCTCGAGCACCATTCCGGCGAGAGCAGTGGTCTCACCCTCCAGCTCGGCGATCGTCTCGCGGTGCGTATCAGCCCTCAGCTCGAGCCCGAGGATGCGAGCATCGCGATCGGAGATCGCCCCCTCTACGTCCGCGCGCCGATACCCGAACAGCGCCCGTTTCAACCCACTCATGGACGGGCACCGTAGATGGGCGCTCGGACGTATTTATGCGCTTGCCGCTGAGGGAGCTTCGGGAGCGTCGAAATCGAGCTCCAGCCGCGGTGCCTCGTGCCAGAGCTCCTCCAGCCCGTAGCGCTCGCGCGCTTCGGGGGTGAAGACGTGCAGCACGCAGTCGAGGTAGTCGAGGATCGTCCAGCCAGCGTCGCCGCCAGCGTCCACCCCACCCGGCAGAAGGCCCGCCTCCCGCTTCACCCGCAGCCGCACCTCGTCGACGATCGCCTTCGCCTGGCGTTCGCTGCGAGCGGTGCAGATCGCCAGGAAGTCGGTGTAAGCGACGAGGCCGCGCATGTCGAGCACGATCACGTCCTCGGCTTTTTTTGAATCAGCGATCGCGGCCAGTTGCCGCGCCAGCTCCTCCGACTGCGCCTGGTTCACCGGTAGATCCCCCTCTCCTCGATCAAGCCCGCGACCGCGTCGGGGACGAGGTAGCGCAGCGGCCGGCCCTGCTTGGCCCGCTCTCGCGCGGCCGAGGAGGAGACGCCGAACTGCGGCATCTCCAGCATCGTCGCCCGCCCCTCGCAGCCAAGGCTGCGCATCGCCTCGGCGACGTCGGCGTCGGAGACCCCCGCCCGCCGCGCCACCGCCAGGCGCGCCAGCTCGACCACGCGTTCGGGATTGCGCCAGCTTTCGAGGCCGACGGCAGCGTCCGCCCCCATCACGAACACCAGCTCCGTTTCCCCGCTTTCTTCAGCAAGCGCCTCCAAGGTCTCATACGTATAGGACGGTCCCTCGCGTTCAACCTCCAGCGCCGAGACCGAGAAGCGGGAGTCATCCGCCGCCGCCAGGCGCGTCATCTCCATCCGCACCTCCCGCCCCGGGTCGTCGGCGATCCGCTTGTGCGGCGCCTGGCCGGTCGGGACCAGCACCACCTCGTCGAGGCCGAGTTGCCAGAGCGCCTCCTGGGCGAGCGCGAGGTGACCGAGGTGCGGCGGGTTGAAGGCCGACCCCAGCACACCGATCGCCGCGCCGTTCGCGTTACTCACGTACCTGGCCGTCGCCGCGCGCCACGTACTTGAAGGTCGTCAGCTCGCGCATCCCGATCGGCCCACGGGCGTGCAGCTTCTGGGTCGAGTTGCCGATCTCGGCCCCCATCCCGTACTCGAACCCGTCGGTGAAGCGGGTCGAGGCGTTGACGTAGACCGCGGCGGCATCGACCCCGGCGACGAACTCCTCCGCTGCCTCCTCGGAGGAGGTGACGATCGCCTCCGAGTGGCCGGTGCCGTGGGCGTTGACGTGCTCGATCGCGTCCTCGACCGAGTCGACAACGCCGACCGCCATCTTCAGGCCGAGGTACTCGCTGCCCCAGTCCTCTTCGGTGGCGGCACCGACCTCGACCTCGCCGGCGGCGGCGCGCGCCTCCTCGTCGCCGACCAGCTCGACCCCCGCCGCAGCGAGGTCGCCGAGGATCGCCGGGGCGACGCGGTCGGCGATCGACGCGTCGATCAGCAGCGTCTCGGCGGCGTTGCAGACGCCGGGGCGCTGGACCTTGGCGTTGACGGCGATCCGCCGCGCCATCTCCGGGTCGGCGTCCGCGTGGACGTAGACGTGGCAGTTGCCCGCCGCCGCGTACATCACCGGCACCGTCGCCACCGCCTTGATCGCGCTCTTCAAGCCTTCGCCGCCGCGCGGGATCAGCAGGTCGACCGTCCCCTCCTGGGTTGCCAGCTCGGCCAGCTCCTCGTGGCCGCCGCCGCCGATCGGCACCACCGCGTCCTGCGGCAGACCCGCCTCGGCGAGCGCCTCGCGCACAACTGCGGCAAGGGCGCCGTTAGAGCGGTCGGCGTAGCTGGAGCCGCGCAGGACGATCGCGTTGCCGCTCTTGATCGTCAGCGCGGCGCAGTCGATCGTCACGTTCGGCCGCGCCTCGTAGACGACGGCGACGACCCCGAGCGGCACCCGCACCTTGCGCAGGTCGAGGCCGCTAGCAAGCGTTTTGTGTTCGAGCTCCTCGCCGACCGGGTCGGCGAGCGCCTTGACCGCCCGCACCCCCTCGGCCATTGCCGCCACCCGCTCCGGAGTGAGGCGAAGGCGGTCGCGAAGGGCATCGGTGAGCCCGGCGGCACGCTCGTCGGCGAGGTCGCCGGCGTTCGCCTCGAGGATCACCTCGGTCCGCTCCTCGAGCAGCCGCGCGGTCGCCTCCAGGGCGGCGTTCTTGGCCTCAGTCGAAGCGGTGGCAAGAGCGCGGACGGCACGCTTGGCGGCAGCGCAGCTCTCGGCGACGGTGGTCTCAGCAACGGCCATCGGATAAGGGTAGGCCACTCGCCTGTTCCTTCTCGTTGTCAGGTACGCAAAGGGAACAGACGAACGTCTCAGAGCAGGACGAAGCGGTCGCGGTGGACGACCTCCTCGGCCGCGTGCGGCAGCAGTTCGCGGACCTGCGCACTCTGCATCCCGATCACCTGTCGCAGCTCGCCGGCGGAGTACTCGCTGATCCCTTTGCCGATCGTCTCGCCGTCGCTGGCGACGTCGATCGCGTCGCCGGCCTCGAAGCTCCCCTCGACCGAGGCGATCCCGACCGGGAGCAGGCTGGAGCCGCTCTCGCGCAGCACCTGGGCGGCGCCGGCGTCGACGACCAGCCGTCCCCGCGCCGGCTTCGCGTACTTGAGCCAGAGCTTGAAGCTCGAGGTCCTCCCCTCGCCGGCCGCAAAGCGGGTGCCGCAGGCCTCCCCGCCAGCAGCCGCCAGCAGGGTCCCCGTCTCGGTCCCGTTGCAGATCACCGCCGGGATCCCGGCCTCACTCGCCATCTCCGCCGCCGCCACCTTGCTGCGCATCCCGCCCGAGCCGAAGACCGAGGTGCGGTCGCCGATCTCCAGCCCCTCGAGCCGGGAGAAATCGCTGACTTCGCCGATCAGCTCGGCCTCCGGGTCGGTGCGCGGGTCGCCCGAGAGCAGGCCGTCGACGTTGGTCAGCAGGACCAACAGCCGCGCCTCCAGCAGCAGCGCCACCTGGGCGGCTAGGAAATCGTTGTCGCCAAAGGTGATCTCGTCGGTGGCGGTGGTGTCGTTCTCGTTGACGACCGGCACCACCCCCCACTCGATCAGCCGCTGCAGGGTCCGGCGCGCGTTCAGGTAGTTGGTGCGAGCGGCGATGTCGGCTGCGGTGAGGAGGACCTGGGCCGCTCGCGTCCCGTGCTGGGCGAGGCGGCTCTCGTAGGCGCGAAAGAGGTCGCCCTGGCCGATCGCCGAGGCGGCCTGCAGCTCGTCCATCGCCCGCGGGCGCGCCGGCAGCTCCAATAGCCGCATCCCGCGGGCGATCGCGCCGGAGGTGACCATCACCACCCGCTGGCCGTTTTGCTCGAGCCTCGCCACCTGCTCGCAGACGGAATCCAGCACGTCCGTGCGCAGCTCGCCGTCATCGGCGGCGACGATCGACGATCCGAGCTTGACGACCAAGGTCATGGCGGGGAAAGTAGCCGAGATGATCGCCACCGACCTTCGGGGATGGAGCATGAAAGGGCTTGCGCTTGCCGTCGCGGCGCTGGCGATTGCTCTGTTCGGGACGACTTTCGCTCCCAGCGCCCCAGCCTCGCCCCAAGCGTACTCAGCCAGGCACCACTGCAAACGCGCGCACAAAGGTCACCACGGCAAGAGGAAGCGGAGCTGCAAACGGAAAAGGCATCACCACACCTCTCCCCCGCCGCCGACCTCTCCCGCCCCACCCTCGCCAAGCCTGCCTGTCCCTCCCATCGAAACGCCTGTCGTCGATAGCGACGGCGACGGCGTACCCAACAACGCCGACAACTGCCCTGAAGTCGCCAACGTCGATCAGGCTGACAGCGACGCAGATGGCTACGGCGACGCCTGCGATCCCTGCCCAAACACCGCGGACCCGAGCGGTCACTGCCCGGCGACGATCTACCAAGTCGACCGCGGAGAATTCCCCGCTGATTCGAAAGTGGCGGTGACGAACGCCCTGGTCACGGCGGTGGCGCCGGGAGACGCCGTCTGGGTCGCAGTCAAGCCCAGCGATGTCGGCTACGAAGGCAGAGGGTTCTCGGGAATGGAAGTCAGCATTTCGTCGCTGGCGAGTGCGCCGGCGCAGGGGGACCGGGTCGCAATCGAAGGGACCACCGCGACCGCCTCCGCCGGCCCGCGATTGAAAGCCGAAGCGATCGCCGTCGAATCTGCGCTCAGCGAGGCCTTCACCCCCTACTCCGTCAGCGCCGCCGAATTCACCGAAGGGGCGAAAGGACCGGAACTGAACGGCCTCCTGATCTCGATCGCCGGCCTCGAACGCGAAAGTCACACCGGCACCAGCTCATGGGCGATGTCCGGCGGCGTCTTCCTCGGGAACCGGATCATCGGCGAACTGCCGACCGGCAGCTACAGCGACGGGCAGGCCTTCGCCTCGATCACCGGCATCGCCGAGACCCTCGAGGAAGCCAGTGAGCTCCTGCCCCGAAGCGGTTCCGACATCTTGGCCTCTTCCCTCGAAGCGCCTTAGATGGGCGAAGCAATTGGCTGGGGGGTGCTTGCGGCAAGTTCCCTGGTACTGGGCGCGGCCCTCAGCTTCGCCGGCCGCTGGCCCCCTCGCCGGGTCGGCTACGTCCTCTCCTTCGGCGCCGGAGCGCTGATCAGCGCCGTCAGCTTTGAGCTCGCCGCCGAGGGAGCCGACGTCGGCAGCGCCGGGGTGACCGGCGTCGGCCTCGGGGTCGGTGCCCTCACCTACTACTTCCTCGACGGCCTGATCGCGCGCCGGATGTCGACCGGGCGCGGCCGCCGGGGGCGCTCCGAAGGCTCGGGCAGCGGCACTGCGCTGGCGCTCGGCGCCTTCCTCGACGGCATTCCCGAGCAGATGGTGCTGGGGATCAACATCGCCGCTGGGGCGGGAGTCGGCGTCTCGCTGCTGGTCGCGATCTTCGTCTCCAACCTGCCCGAGTCGATCGGCTCGGCCACCGACATGCGCGAAGCCGGGCGCTCGCGCCAGGCGATCCTGCGCCTCTGGGTGCTGGTGGCGGCGATCTGCGCTATCTCCACCGTCCTCGGCTACCTCATCGCCGATGCCGTCAGCGGCAACGCCAAAGCAGCGATCGACGGCTTTGCCGCCGGCGCCCTGCTGGTGATGCTGATCGACTCGATGATCCCCGACGCGCGCAGCGACGCCGGCCGCGGCGCGGGTTTGGTGACGGCACTGGGATTTGCCGTCGCCGCCGGGCTTTCCAGCCTCAGCTAGACGGAAAAGGTCATACGGGATTGGACCAGCGCAGACCGGGGAAACGACCGAAGCCCCGGTCGGCGGTCACGAGCTCGCTCCCCGACTCAATCGCCAGCGCAGCGAGGTAGGCATCGGGAACGTCATTGCCACGGGCTCCCACAACAGAGCAAAGCGTGGTGAAGATCTCCCAGTGCCGAGCGCCAGGACCGATGTGAATCGCCCCGGGTTGCTCTATTAGCCCCTCAATAGATCGCAGGGCCACGTCTAGAGGAGTCGGGTCTCACGGTGCACGTAGACGAGGACGTTTACGTCGGCGAGGATCACTGTCCTTGAGCTGAGCCACCCCGGAATTGCGGGGCATCTTCGTCCATCAGGTCCCGGACCGCGCGGTTGTCATCCAAATCGACCCCCGGGCGGGTTCCCCCTTTTCCGTAGCTGCGAAGCCGGAATGGCCCGGCCTTCTTCAACCGTAGACGAGCGGCGAGGCGCTTCCACAGTGACTCGTCAATCAATTGAATATCACCCTGACGTATTTATGTCAGACGTGCAGCTCGAACTCGTGCTCGCCGATGCGAACGTCGTCACCTGGCTCAAAGCCGGCGCGGTCGAGGGCGGCGAGGACGCCCATCTCCTTCAGCCGCTGCTCGAGGTAGGCGAGGGCTTCCTCGTTGCCGGTGTCGTGGCGCTCGAACAGCATCTCGACGCCGCGGCCGAGGACGCGGAAGCCGCCGTCGTCCTCGCGCTCGACCCAGTAGCCGCCCTCGCCGGCCGGGCGGTAGACGCGGTGCTCGGCCTCGAACTCCGCCGGGCCCGCGACCCCCCGGGCAACCGCGGGCTCGGGGGTCTCCGCGGGGATCCCCGCGAGGATCGCGCGGCGCA
>DASSNA010000305.1:0-4850 GCA_035688445.1 Solirubrobacterales bacterium
GAGGCCGGGGATGTCGGTGCGGCCGTCGACGTCGGTCTTGACGCCGCCCATCGTGTAGTGGTTGCCCGGCTTGATGTGGATCGGTTCGCGGGTGATGTCGACGCCGGCGAAGTCGCGGCCGACGAGGACGATCTCGCGCAGTGCCTCGTGCACGCGCTTTTTCGGCACCACCGTGATGTCGAGGGCGACGGTGCCGTCGGGGAAGCCGCGGCCCTCGTTGATCTCGGTCTGCTCGGCGCGGGAGACGACGTCGCGCGAGGCGAGCTCCATCTTGTTCGGTGCGTACTTCTCCATGAAGCGTTCGCCCTTGGCGTTGAGGAGGTGGGCACCCTCGCCGCGGGCACCCTCGGTGATCAGGAAGCCCTTGCCCGCCAGCGTCGTCGGGTGGTACTGGATCATCTCCATGTCCATCAGCTTCGCCCCGGCCCGGTAGGCCATCGCGATGCCGTCGCCGGTGCAGATCAGCGCGTTGGTGGTCGGCCGCCAGACCTGGCCGTTGCCGCCGGTGCAGAGGATCACCGACTTCGCCTCGAACAGTTCCATCTGCCCGTCGGCGACGTTGCGGGTGACGACGCCGCAGCACTCGCCGTTCTCGTCGATCGCCAGGCTGCTGCAGAACCACTCCTCGTAGCGGGCGATCTGCTCGGAGTACTTCATCAGCTGCTCGTAGAGCACGTGCATGATCGCCTGGCCGGTGATGTCGGCGACGTAGTAGGTGCGGGCGGCGGAGGCGCCGCCGAAGGCGCGGGTGCCGAGCTTGCCCTCCTCGTTGCGGTGGAAGGTGACGCCCTGGTGCTCGAGGTGGAGGATTTCCTCCGGCGCCTCGCGGGTCATGATTTCGACCGCGTCCTGGTCGCTGAGATAGTCGGAGCCCTTGATCGTGTCGAAGGCGTGGGACTCCCAGGAGTCGCCGGGGTTGAGCGCCGCGTTGATGCCGCCCTGGGCCGCGTTGGAGTGTGAGCGGACCGGATGGACCTTGCTGATGATCCCGACCGATACGCCTTCCTCGGCGGCTGCTAGCGCTGCTCTTTGGCCGGCTAGCCCGGCCCCGATTACGAGAACGTCATGCGATGGCACGGCGCGGAAGCCTATACCTGTCGAGGCCGCGCGCGTAGTCGTAATTCGTCACAGAAATTGCAAAGAGAGACGATGCGTGGCTTCCTCGCAGAGGTCAATGGCTCGCTCAATAGTGGAGAAGTCGACGTTGGCTGCTATGTCGTCGGGCCAGTGGTAGTGGGCTGGTTGCTTGAGGTCGGTGCAGCTGGCTAGGACGGCGGTTTCGTAGCCGGCGGCTAGGGGCTCGAGGCCGTCGGTGCCGTTGTGGAGGCGGAGGTTGGGGAAGAGGCGGATGTCCATCTCCTCGGCGAGGTTGTCCATGAAGGCGAGGGCGCGGGGGGAGTACTCGCGCATCTTCAGGAAGCCCTCGCCGCGGAGGACCAGCAGGTGCTCGGAGCCGAGCGCCTCGAGACAGAGGAAGAGCGTGCTCTCTCGCGGCAGCTGCGGGAAGTGGCGCTCGCCGAAGGCTTTCATCCCCTCGCTGAAGGACTCCTCCGAGCCGGTTGAGAGGAGGATCACGCGGACGCCCTGCGGCGGGTTCTCGGCGAAGCGGCGGGCGAGCCCGAGCAGGGCGATGCAGGAGCTGCCGTTGTCGTTGGCGCCGGGGACGACCGGCCTTAGGCCGATGTCAGCCATCGCTGCGGCGCTGCCGAGCCCAAGGATGAGGCCGAGCTTGGCGAGTGCCCGGCGGCCGCTGAGCGCGCCCAGCGCCGCCAGCAGCGGGCCGCCGACCACCGGTGCCATCAGCGCCGGGCTGGTGTCGGTGCGCTCGATCAGTCCGAGCCGGTCGCCGATCTGGGGCAGCGCCGGGTGGAAGACGAGGCCGGAGTGGGGGGCGTCGTGGTGGGAGATGAAGACGACGGTGCGCTCGGCCGTGGAGTCGCCGAGCTCGCAGACGACGTTGTAGGTGGTGCGGGTGGGGAGCGGTCGTCGCAACCGGCGCTTGCCGGGTGGGAAGTCGTCGGCGATGCCAGCGGCGCCGATTGCGCCGAGCAGGGTCCCGAGCACCCGTCGCCCACGCAGCGCCGCGGCGGCGCCGAGCGCACCGAGGGCAGCACCGATCCCGAGCGGCCACCAGAAGGTTCCGTGGGCGCCCTCGGCCTCGATCCGTGCCTCGGCGCCGAGCTCGGCGAAGCGGGCGACCAGCCACTCAGCGGCGCGGCGCTCGCCATCAGAGGCGGACGGCCGTTCGATTCGCTCCAGCTCCTCAAGCTGCTCCCGCAGCCAATTCGCTTCGTCAGGCATCGGCGGGGACGCTAGCCGCTTACCATGGGCCCATGCTCGGTGGTGGGTCGATCACCCTCTTCCATTTCCGCGGGATCAGAGTCAGCGTCGACTGGTCCTGGTTCATCGTTCTCTTCTTGGTCATCCTCTGGATGACCAACTTCTTCGAAGGGCTGCTCGGAGGGGGCGGGACCACGCCGTTCCTCTACGGCGTCTTGAGCGCGGTTGGGTTCTTCGGCGCGATCCTCCTGCACGAGTTCGGCCACGCGGTGGTGGCGATGCGTAACGGGATCGGCATCTCCGGCATCCAGCTCTGGGCCCTCGGGGGGATGGCGCGGATGGACCGCGAAGCCGACTCGCCGGGCACCGAGATGAAGGTGGCCCTGGCGGGGCCGGCGGTGACGCTGGCGATCATCGTCGTGCTCGCCGTCGTCGGAGTTGGCGCTGTCGGCTGGACCGAGTTCCGCGAGGCGGCGGTCCAGGAAACGAGGTCAAATGCCTCCGCCTTGATGGCGCTGATCGCTTGGCTGGTGACGATCAACATCCTGATCCTCGTCTTCAACCTGCTGCCGGCCTACCCGATGGACGGCGGCCGCGTCGCCCGCGCGATTGCCTGGTGGCGCTCCGGCGACCGCAACCAGGCGACCCGCTTCGCCGCCAACCTCGGGCGACTCTTCGGCTACGCCTTCATCGGTGGCGGCATCATCCTCACCGTCAGCGGCTACGCCTTCACCGGCATCTGGCTCGCCGTGGTCGGGATGGTGATTAACGGCTCCGCCCGCGGCGCCGCGATGCAGACCGCGATCACCAGTCGCATCGGCGACGTCCGCGTCGCCGACGTGATGGACCGCGAACCGGTGGCGATCCCGGGCGACCTCAGCATCGAGCAGGCGCTCGACGAATACTTCCTCCGCTACCGCTGGCCCTGGTTCCCGGTGGTCGACGCCGCCTATCGCTTCCTTGGCCTAGTCGACCGCGACCGTGCCGACGAGGTCCCCGAGGTCTCCCGCGCCAGCTCCCACGTCTCCGACCTGGTCGACCACGACATCGGCCTCTACGTTCGCGACGACACCCCCCTCGACTCCCTGCTCGCCAACCAGAACCTCCGCCGCCTCGGCGCTCTAATGGCAGTAGACGCCGAAGGCCGCCTCAGCGGCGTAATCACGATCGAGCAGGTGGGGCGGGCGCTGCGCGACGCGACCGGGCACTAACTGTCAAATCCTGATCCAAGTGTCTGCGAACCTCAGCGGGGGTCGCTGCCATATGAGATGGAGCGATGGCGGATTGCAGCGATGCGCACCGTTTTTCCGCTGTCGGTCAGCTGATAGAGGATGCGGTAGGCGCCGACGCGCAGCGAATACAGGCCGCGTAGTTTTCCGCGCAGCGCATAGCCAGCAAATGGCTCGCGCTCAAGCAGACCAAGCGCATCCTCGATCGCGTCGATCAGGGGCCAACCCAGCTCAAGCAAGTCACGGCGGGCTCGCCGAGCGAGGACGAGACGAGCCAACGATCAGCTGGCGGTAGGCCGGCTTTCGGCCAGCTCGCTTCGAAGCTCAGCGAGGGTGATGGTTTCTCCCCGCTCGATCTCGCCCAGGCCGACCTCGAGCGCTTTCAGGGCATCCGGATCGGAAAGGATCTCAGCGGTCTCCTCCAGTGCCTCGTACTCGTCTATGGGAACCAGGGCCGCTGCGGGGGTCCCGTTGCGAGTTACCAGCACGTGGTCGCGACGATCGCTGACGTCGTCTAGCAGGCTGCTGAGGTTGCTGCGCAACTCGCGCACGGGGACAGTCTTAGCCATGAAGGAGAGTGTACACAATCACGTACAACCGCTACGCGACCGGCCGGTGCCGGTCGATGATGCGGCCGAAGTCGATGCCGGCGGGGAGGGTGCCGAAGGCCTGGCCCCAGTCGCCGGATAGGCGGGAGGCGCAGAAGGCGTCGGCGGTCGCTTCGTCGCCGTAGCGGACGAGGAGGGAGGCTTGGAGGGCGAGGGCCATCTTCTCGACGACGCGGCGGGCGCGGGACTCGATCGTCTCCAGGTCGCCAGGTAGTTCATTGCGCAGCTCGGTGGTGAAGGCGGCGAGACGGGGCTCGGCGACGGCGCCCTCCTCGACCTCGGCGAAGAAGGCATCGAGTGAAGTCGGGCTCTTGACCATGGCGCGGAGGACGTCGAGGCACTGGACGTTGCCCGAGCCCTCCCAGATCGAGTTGAGCGGGCTCTCGCGGAAGAGGCGCGGCAGGCCCGACTCCTCGACGTAGCCGTTGCCGCCGAGGCACTCGAGCGCCTCGCCGGCGTGGACGACGGCGCGCTTGCAGGTCCAGTACTTGAGGACGGCGTTGGCGATCCGCTTCAGCTGCTGGGCCCCCTCGTCGCCGGCCAGCGCTTCGTCGTAGGCGCGGGCCAGCCGCAGGGCCCCGATCGTCGCCGCCTCGGACTCGATCGCGAGGTCGGCGAGCACGTTGCGCATCAGGGGCTGGTCGATCAGGAGCTTGCCGAAGGCGGCGCGCTCGGTGGCGTGATTGATTGCCATCGCGGTGCCCCAGCGGAACCCGGCGCTGCACCCGATCAC
>DASSNA010000316.1:0-2842 GCA_035688445.1 Solirubrobacterales bacterium
GGGCGATCACCCCGCGCGGGACCTGGGAGAGCCGGCGTCTACCGGGCTCAGGCGCCGGGCCGTCGCCGGACCGGCTGCTGCTCGGCTCGGAGGGCATCCTCGGCGTGATCGCCGAGAGCTGGGTGAGAGTGCGGCCGCGTCCCGAGTTCAAGGTGTCAGTCGCGGTCCGCTTTGATGACTTCCTCGTCGCCGCGGGCGCCGTACGCGCGATCGCGCAGTCCGGCCTGCACCCGTCGAACTGCCGCCTGCTCGAAGCCGCCGAGGCGGAGCTGACCGGCGCAGGCGACGGCAGTGCTCACCTCCTCCTGCTCGGCTTCGAGTCCGCCAACCACCCGGTGGACGCCCCAATGCACGAAGCCGTTGGCATAGCCCAAGCGCACGGCGGCACCCCCGGCGACCTCCGCACCACTTCTCCGCCGACGGGACGAAAACCGGTCCATACAACCGGAAATCGTCCCGTCAGCGGCGGGGAGGACGGGGCGGTCGAGAGTTGGCGCGGGGCGTTTTTGTTGGCGCCGTACCTGCGCGACACCTTTGTCGCCTGCGGCGTCCTCTCCGAGACCTTCGAGACGGCGATCACCTGGGACCGCTTCGAGGAGTTCCACGCCACGGTTATGGACACCGCCCGCCGCGCAGTCTCCGAGGTCAGCGGCATCCCGGCCGATGGTCCCGGCTCCGCCCGCGTCAGCTGCCGCTTCACCCACGTCTATCCCGACGGCGCCGCTCCTTACTTCACCGTCCTCGCCCCAGCGATCCGCGGCGGCGAGGTCGAGCAATGGGACGAGATCAAGGCCGCCGTCTCCGAGGCGCTTATCGATGCCGGCGGCACGATTACCCACCACCACGCCGTCGGCCGCGACCACCGCCCCTGGTATGACCGCCAGCGCCCGGCACCCTTCGCCGCCGCCCTCCGCGCCGCCAAGGCAGAGCTCGATCCTGCAGCCATGCTCAACCCAGGTGTCCTGATCGATTCCTGATTACCCTGTGCATGTGCCATCCCCCCGGCCGAAGCCGACGCCACGGCAGGACGATCCGTGGCGCGCGAACGAGAAGTCACGTCGGCGCCAGTTGCGCGAAGACGGTCGGCGCTCCCTGGCCGTGAATCTCGCCGAGGGCATCGCCCTCAGTGAATTCCTCTCCACTTTCACCGGGAGCGCTAAGCGCAGTTGAGTACGAATCCGCTGCGCTTGCGCGAGTTGCTCGGGCGGCTCATCGAGGCAGAGGTCCGATTCATCCTCGTCGGCGGCCTGGCGATGAATGCCTGGGGCTATATGCGGGCCACTCAAGACGTTGATGTGGTTCCAGACCCGGATCAGGAGAACCTGACGAAGCTCGATGCACTGCTCCGCGAGCTGGGAGGGAAGGTGGACGTCGACGGCCGCCTTCTCGACTCGGCCTCCATCTCGACCTTCCTGCGAACGGGGGACAGGACTTTGGTCCGAACCGAGCTGGGTCAGGTCGACGTTCTTCAGGGTCTGCCGCAGATCCCTCGATACGAAACGCTGGAGAAGCAGGCAAAGGAGATCGACATTGATGGTCTCTTGGTGCGCGTCTGCTCGCTTGAGCACCTGCTCGCGATGAAGAGAGTCAGCGATCGGCCTCGAGACAAGGACGATTTGGATGCGCTTGAAGCTGCCCAGAATCCCGACCAGGACAAGGATTGACGGCGCCCGGCGCTACGCTTCGCGACTCGATTCCGTTGGAAACGATCACCTCCGAACAGCCCATCGTGCCCGTTGAGCCAACCCAGCCCGAGCCGGAGCCCGTGGTGCCGCGGCGCTCACCGCTGCGGGCCGCGATCAAGACTGGGCGGCCGAAGGAGTGGGTCAAAAACGTCTTTGTCTTCGCCGGCCTCCTCTTCTCCGGCAAGTTCAACCAGTCGCACGACGTCTTCGAGGCGCTGGTCACCTTCGCTGCCTTCTGCCTCATCTCCAGCGCCGGCTACTTCGTCAACGACCTGATCGACGTCGAGCTCGACCGCAAGCACCCGAAGAAGCGCTTCCGCCCGCTCGCCGCGGGGGAGCTCTCGGAGAGCGCGGCGATGGTAATCGCGCCCGTCCTCGCCGTGGTCGCGATCGGGATCGCCTTCACGGTCAACTGGCAGGTCGGCCTGATGGTGGTTGGCTACGGGGTCGCGCAGGTGGCCTACAGCCTCGGCCTCAAGCAGATCGTGATCATCGACGTGATGACGCTGGCGGGGCTCTTCATCCTTCGCGTCGCCGCCGGTGCCAGCGCCGTCGACGCCCACGCCTCCGAGTGGCTGATCCTCTGCACCGGCATGCTAGCCGCCTTCCTCGGCTTCACCAAGCGCCGCCAGGAGGCCGTTTCCGAGCTCCACGAGGGCACCTCGACCCGCCCTGTCCTCGAGCACTACTCGCTGCCCTTCCTCGACCAGATGGTCTCCCTGGTCACCACCGGCACCGTGATCAGCTACGCGATCTACACCGTCAACTCACCGCTGATCGGCAGCCGCATGATGCTGACGATCCCCCCCGCCGTCTACGGCATCTTCCGCTACCTCTACCTGATCTACGACCGCAACGACGACCGCTCGATGTCCGGCATCATCGCCGGCGACCGCGGCATCCAAGCCGCCGGCGCCGCCTTCGCCCTGATCGCCTTCCTGCTGCTGTACGTGTTCAAGTAAACAGCAGGGGCATCGGCCCGGACGCCTACTATCTCGACATGACGAACGAGGCGCCAAAGCCGCTGAGCGCCGCTGAGCTGACTGATGTTGACGCTCGGTACGTTCCCTTTCCTCCGTTTGAGGACTGGCCTAGGCAGGTCCCGCGAGAAGATCTTTGGATCCAGGACCACGACGCTTTCCTCGCGGCCTCTCAGG
>DASSNA010000199.1:0-14978 GCA_035688445.1 Solirubrobacterales bacterium
GTCCGGCGGAAAGCCCGGGCCGTGGTCGCGGACGCGGATCTCCACCGTCTCGTCCGCGGAGGCCGCAAGCGAGATCGAGACCTCGCCGGCGCCGTAGCGCAGAGCGTTGTCGACCACGCTGCCGACCGCCTGGTCGATTCGCAATCGGTCGGCCCGGATCTCCAGCGCTGGCCCGTCCAGCTCGATCTCGCGTCCTTCTTCCTCGGCGCGGCGGGAAAAGCGCCGCCGCACTCCCTCGAGGATCTCGCGCAGCTCGATCCGCTCCAGCCGCAGCGGCAGCTCGCCGCGCTCGGTCTGGGCGATCGTCAGCAGGTCCTCGGCGAGCTGGGTGAGGCGGTCGGTCTCCTCCGCCGCGGAGGCGAGCGCCGCCCGCAGCTGCTCCGGGCTTCGGCCTTCGGCGAGCGCGAGGTCGAGCTCAGTACGGAGGATTGCCAGCGGCGTGCGCAGCTCATGGCTGGCGTCGGCGACGAAGGCGCGCTCGTGCTCCAGCGCCTCGCCCAGCCGCTCGAGCATCGCGTTCAGCGTGGTCCCCAGGCGGGCGACCTCGTCGTGGCTCGGCGGCACCGGCAGTCGCTCCCCCGGCTCGGCGGCCGAGATCGTCGCCGCCCGCGCCCGCATCGCCTCGACCGGGCGCAGAGCCGCCGCGGCGACCCAGTAGGCGGCGAGCGAAGCCAGGACCAGCGCCACCGGCCCGCTCAGCAGGAGCAGTTCCAAGAGGTCCTGCAGCGACTCGCTCCGCTGCTGCGCATTGTTCAGCTCCGCGGCGAAGCGCAGGTAGACGAAGACGCCGGTGGCGCCGAGGACGAGCGCCATCACCGCGGCGAAGACGAGGGTGACGCGCAGGCGGATCGAGAGCCGGCTGAGGGGAAGGCGGCTCAGCTGCCACCGTCCTTGCGCAGCCGGTAGCCGGCGCCGCGCACCGTCTCCAGCGACTTGGCGCTGAAGGGCTGGTCGATCTTGCGGCGCAGGTAGCGGATGTAGACCTCGATCACGTTGGAGCGATGTTCGTAGTCGTACTCCCAGGCGTGTTCGAGAAGCTGGATCCGGCTGAGGACGTGACCTGGGTTGCGCATGAAGACCTCGAGCAGCGCGAACTCCTTCGCCGAGAGCTCGATCTCGGTCTCGCCCCGCCAGACCTGGCGGGTCGCGGGGTCGAGCCGCAGGTCGCCCACCTCGAGCACCGTCGGTCGCTCGGCGGTGCCTCTGCGGACCAGGGCGCGCAGCCGCGCCAGGAGCTCGGCGAAGGAGAACGGCTTGGTCAGGTAGTCGTCGGCGCCGCCGTCGAGCCCGGCGATCCGGTCCTCGAGCGTGCCGCGGGCGGTCAGCATCAACACCGGTGACCAGACCCCCTGCACGCGCATCTGCCGACAGGCCTCGAAGCCGTCGATGCCCGGCAGGATCACGTCGAGGACGATCGCGTCATAGCTCGTGGCGGTCGCCATCGCCACGCCGGCTTCCCCGTCGCCGACGACGTCGACCGCGAGCCCCTGCTCGGTCAGGCCGCGGCGCAGCAGCGCCGCCATCTTCACCTCGTCCTCGACCACGAGCACGTGCACGCCAAGCACGATTACCGCGAAAGATGAAGAAAAGATGAGAACGCGCGGGTGCGCGCTCAGCCGCCGCCGTAGACGACGACCATGTCGGTGATGACCCCGACGAGAAAGCCGGTGGCCAGAAGCCAGAGCGCCAGCTCGCGGTGCCCGTAGCGGCGCATGCCGTTCCAGATCTCGCCGATCACATAGAGGATCGCGCCGCCGGCGAGGGCGTAGAAGGCGAGTTCGAGCGGTTCGGAGCTGACGCTGTAGCCGAGCATCGAACCGAGGAAGGTGGGCCCGCCACCGACCAGGCCGGCGACGCCGAGCCACTTCCAGGAGGGCCGGACCTCGCCCAGCGGGCCGACGATGCCGAAGCCCTCGGTTGCGTTGTGGAGAGCGAAGCCGATGATCAGCACGGTGGCGAGGCCGATGTCGCCGGCGTTCGCCGAGACCCCGATCGCCAGCCCCTCGGCGAAGTTGTGCAGGCCGATCGCCGCCGCGATCGTCATCCCCGTCCGCAGCGCTCTGGCCCGGGCAGCTTCCTCTTGGCGGAGGACCAGCTCGGGGTCAAGGACGTCGACCGCGCCGCCGGAGATCGGCGGCAGCTGATCGCGGGCGTCGCGAAGCCGGCGCTCCAGTGCTCCCAGCCCGCCGAGGCCGAGGGCGAAGCCGATCCCGAGCATCGCGGTCAGCAGGATTGCGTGGCCGAGGCTCGAGGATTCGTCCTTGAAGCCTTCGACGGCGGTCTCGACGATCGCGACCGCGTGCTCCATCACGTCGACGAAGATGAAGGCGAGGACGCCGACCGCGAAGAAGGCGAGGGCGACGCGGGTACGGGTGCCGAGCGCGTGCATGCGCCCGAACGGGAGTCCGAGGAAGATCGTGAAGCCGGCGAGGGCGCCGAGCAGTGCGGTTTCTGCGAAGGACATCGACCCTATATTAGGGCACCCTAACCGGCCTCCGAAAATATTGACGCGCGTTAGGCCGCCGCCACCGCTAGCGTCGGGTAGCCGAGCTCGGAGATCCGGTGCGGCAGGTCGACGTGCAGCCAGTGTGAGATGTGACTCGGCGGCGTCTCGATGATGATCTCCGAGTAGGGGCGAGCCTCGAGCGCGTCGACGATGTCGTCGTAGGCGTTGGGGCTGTTGGCAACCGTCGCGCTGATCTCGCCGCCGGCCGCGCTCTGCAGCAGCGGCAGCGCCCGCGCCAGCAGCGCCTCGCCCGCGCTCGTGTCGGGGTCGATCCGGTCAAAGGCGACGTGCTCCGGATTGGGGACGAGGACGAAGAAACGCGCTGCGCCCTTCGCCGCCCGCTCCCGCACCGCCTCCAACAGCGGGGCGGTGGCGTCGACCTTGTTGAGGACGACGAGCACCGCCGGCTCGCCTTCCGCTGACGCCGCTGCCGCGTCGGGCAGCGACCCGGAGCGGATCACGTCCCGCTTGCTGACCGCCAGGTAGACGACCAGCGAGAGGATCGTCGAGAGGAAGATGATCGAGGTCAGGTTGGTGCCGAGCCCGAGCCCGCCTTCGGTCTTCGGCGAGGCGAGGTAGTCCCCGATCGAGGCCCCGAGCGGGCGGGTGAGGATGTAGGCGAGCCAGAAGGAGAGGATCGCGTTCAGCCGCAGCCCGAAGTGGAGGACGGCGACGACGACGATCGCGCCGGCGAAGATTCCTAGCGCCGCCAGGTAGCCGAGTTCGAGCTGCTCGGAGAGGAAGTCGCCGGCTGAGGTGCCGAGGGCGAAGGTGAAGAGGATCGCCAGCCAGTAGAAGGTCTCGCGCCGGGTGGTGAAGATGGTGTGGACCGAGAGCGTGCGCTCGACCGCGTACCAGGTGGCGAAGACCGCGACGAGGGCGATGCTGAACCCAATCGTCGTCGTTTCCAGGGTGACGCCGTAGTTTTCGACCAGGTTGTCGCTGACCAGGGTGCCGACCACGCTAATCAGGACCACCGCCAGCCAGTAGATGCCCGGCACGTATCGCCGGGCGCGGAACTGGAAGAAGAGGACGACCAGCAGAGCGCCGCCCATCAGGTAGCTGGTCCCGGTCAGGCCGAGCCCGAGGTTTTCGTTGAGGTTGTCGGCGAAGGTCTCGCCGACCGTCGTGCAGAGGACCTTGATCACCCAGAAGAAGACGGTGATCTCGGGGACCTTGTTGAGCATCTTGCGGCCGAGCGAGCGAGCCGTGTCGCCCGGGGGAACCGCGGCTGGAGAAATCGTGGCGGAAGTCATGGCGCGGCAGGGTGGAGGAGGCGACTTAACCCCAGATGAGAGCCCGGTCTTTTTTACGTCGCGAGCATGCGATGGAGCCCGGCGCTAAGCCGCTAGTGGCGCCGTAGGCGCAGGTGGCCGTCGCGCTCCGAGATGGTGACTGCGTATGCGCGCATCAAGTCTCCTCGTCCCCAGAGTGCATCCAGGGTGTCGACGAACAAAGGTTGTATGGCGAAAGTTGGCTCCGGCCTTCCCCGCACGTAGGCGGTGCAGGACACTTGGGCGTCTTCGCCCTTGGCCACGCCTTCCACCTGGTCGATCTCTTCCAGTTTCAAATTAGCCTGCGTGTATCCCAGCAACGGTGCGTATTCGCGTGGCAGGACGGACTTGTCGGCGCCGCTGTCAACCAATCCTTGGATCTCGATCTCTCTGCCGTTCAGTCCTTGCACGGTTACCCATAGATAGGGCCGGCGGGTTCCATCGGATCCGCTCTTGAACCGGAGCGGCTTGCTCCATCGACGTCTCAACAAAGCGAACTCAGGCTACGAAGTATCCGCTGCGGGAAGAGGAAACCGGCATGAGGACATCGTCGTCCTGCACCTCGGGATGGGCGAGCAGCGTCTCGGCCTTCTTCTCGCTCGCGATGACCTTGCCGGCCCGCAGCGCCACCCAGCGGCCGAGGTACGGACCCAGGTCCTCCTGGGCATCGAGCTCCGTTTGGGCCCGACGCAGTTTGTCTTTCTCTAGTACGGCCATCACCTTCGTCTTCCCCATTGCCAATCGTTCAAGCAGAAAAAAGTACCAGACACCATGACGTTTCAAGCTTCATGAAGCTTGATGTTGAGATAACTAAATAGATAAGGGCTAAAGAGCTAACATCAATCGATGAATATTGACGTGGACGTCAGACCGATCCGCGCTCGCCTGCGAAGCCATTCCAAGGAGCTTTTTGGGAAGCGCTATCGCTTGGAGGTCATCCTTGCCGTGGGAGCGAGTGAGGATCCAATTTGGTCGCGGAGGATGGCCGAAACCCTGAGGCTGCCGGAGAACCAGGTCTCGGTCGAGCTGAAAACCCTGGCCCACCTCGGTGCCTTGCAGCTATTCCCGTCCATTCATGATCGCCGCAAGCTTTACCAGTTGGTGGCTCATCCGATTTGGGCTTTTGCCAGGGAGCTGCTCGAATCGACGATACGGGAGCTATATCCCGAAGAGCCGCGCCAGGCGCTCGGTGCCTACTGGTCAGAGGTGCTGGCCATGCCCCAACCCCGTCCTGTTCCCACCTGAGACCAGATGAGTACCACACAGCGCAGGAAAAAATCCGTCCATATGATGCGCCGCCATGCGCGCACCGCTGCGAATCCCTGTCGCCGCTGTCAGCACCGGGGCGTTCGCCTCCTTCCTTGCCTTTGGATCGGTCGGCGCCGCCGGCTGTCGGACCGCGTTGCTGGCGCCGGTCCTCTGGGGACGACGGCGGCCGGCGAGGCGTGTCGTCGGCTTCGTAGCGCTGGGCGGCTTCGTCGGAATGATGCTGATGCTGATGGTGCCGGCGCTGGCCGGAGTGGAGCAACTGCCAAACTGGGTCAAGGTTCCGCCCACGATCGTTACCGTCCAAGGTCTCTACACCATGGTCATGGCACTGTTGGTCCCCGATTCGGCGGAGTCCTCGGTCGATCTCAGTCCTACCGATCTTGCCTTCACCCTCTATGGGGTGATGGCCTTTCCGCCAACGGTCCTGTTCGTCTTGGTAATGACGGCAACTTCGTTGCTGGCCTGATGACACCGAAGGGGTCCGCGGAGGTGGGTTATGGTTAAGCCGGTGCCTGGGCGCCGAAACCTCTTCCGGTCGCGGGCAGGGCGAATGCATCTGGTCGGCCTGACGGTCGCTGCTCTCGCTACGGCTGGGATCCTGGTCGCCGTTCTCACTGACACCCTCCCGTTCGTCGCCGTCGTCGCCGTCGGTTTCATCGGAATCGCGGTCCTGATCTTTCGTGACTTGCAGGACGGGGACCGCGAGGAGGTTGGTCAGGAGGCGACACAGCCCAAGATCGCCCAGATGAAACAGAACCAGAAACACCCGGCACATCGACTCTGACGCTAGTCAGCCCACCAGTCGCGTTCGCCTTCGACATCGTCGCGCGGGGTGTCACCGAGATGGGGGGCGCCGATGACGAGGATCTCTAGGCCCTCGGGGCCGGCCTCGTAGCCTCGCCAGGTGCCGGGTGGGACGCGCACCGCGTCCCATTCGTTGAGCTCGACGATCTCGTCGTCTAACTTCATCCGCCCGCTCCCGCGCACGACCACGAACACCTCCTCCTGCTTCTTGTGCGTGTGGCCGTAGGGAAAGCGATAGTCGGGCGGGATGCGCTGGTAGCTGAGGCCGGATTGCTCGAGCTCGAGCGCCTTGGTCGCCAGGCGGAACTCCAGGTCCGGCGAGCCGTCGAAGTTGGACCCGACGTCCTCCAGATCCTCCTTGAGGTTCCTGAGCGTGAACGGCACGGTGAACCCTATGACGCCGGGAGGTAGGTGAGAAGGACGACGCCGGAGTCGAACCGCTTCACGTCCTCGAGCTGCATGCGGACGGTTCCCCTGTCGCCGAGAACGTGGAGGTTTGCTTTGCCCCAGACGAGTGGGTTTAGGTAGATCTCATAGGTGTCGATCAGGCCCTTCTCGGCGAGGGCGTAGGCGAACTCGCCGCTGCCGTGCATGAAGAGGTCGCCGTCGACTTCGTCCTTCAGTCTTGGGATCGAGTCCTCGAGGTCCCCCTCTAACAGGGTCGCGTTCCACTCGAGGTCGCCGGACAGGGTGGTGGAGCCGACGTACTTCGGCAGCGCGTTGACCATGTCCGCCCACTTGCCGGATTTGCTCGGCCAGTAGCCCGCCAGTCCCTCGTAGGTCTTGCGGCCCAGCACCATCCCGCCAGATCTCGCCTGGCGCTCGAACGAGTACTCGCCGTGGTCCCCGTCCGGCTGCACCCACTCGCCGACCGGGTCTATGACGCCGTCGAGCGTGGCCTGCGTGCTCGCGATCAGCTTGCCCATGTCAGTCGACAGGTAGCCGCTCCACCGCGGCGGCAAACCTTTCGGGGTCACGCAGCGGCTTGCCATGACCGAAGCAGACGAGGGCGGGTTCGAGGGCGGCGAGGCGTCGCGCCGACTCCCGGTTGCGAACGGGATCGGGGCTCGCGAACGGGGCGGGCTCCCTCATCCCTCCCATCATGGTGAACGGGTTGACGCCCCAGAGGACGTCGCCGCAAATGAGCGTGCGGTCGGACTCCCGCCAGTAGGCGACATGCCCGGGGGAGTGACCTGGCACCTCGAGGACGGTGAAGCCGGCGACCTCGTCGCCCTCGTGCAAGGCCCGCGCAACCGGGTGGCGGTGTGGGCCGGGGACCGTCCGGCCGCCCGGACCGACCATCTTGCCCGCCTCCACCGCCTCGACGTCCTCGGCTCCGCACCAGAGTGGGATGCCGAGGCGCTCGCAGATGGCATGGCTCGACCCGTAGTGGTCGAAGTGCGCGTGCGTCAGCGCATGGGTGCTGATCGTCCGGCCCTCAAGTTGCTTGAGGATCCGACGCCGATCGAGGCGGGTGCCGGCGTCGATCAGCACGTCCCCGACGACGTAGACGTTGATCGCGTTGGGCGGGAAGCCCGAGAGGTGCCAGACGCCGTCGGCCAACTCATGCATCGGCTGACCCTAGCCTGCCCGCAGCTCTCGAGCCCAGCCGATCGCCGCCGCGAGCACCCCCGACAGCCCGAAGGCCACCGTCAGGTAGATCGCGGCGAACTTGAGCTGCGCGGCGACGCGGGAGATTTCAGGCCAGGGGGAGGCGGGATGTCCCCAGAGTGAGATGTCCAGCCCAAGATTCTCGATGTAGTCGAAGCCCGCGGCGGCGAACGCGACCCAGGCCATCACGATTCCCGCCGCGGCGATGCGCTGGCGGCCGAGACGGCGCCAGGCGCCCGCCGCGGCGATGCACGCGCCGGCGAGCGCGGCCGCGTAGATGAACGGGTAGACGAGGTCGAAGACCTGGGTCGCCTTGGCCTCGTTAATCACGCCCTCCGCGCGCCAGGTGGTGAGGATTTCCTGGGCGCGGTCGACGGAGCCGGCAAGCTCAAACGCGACGACGTCCTCTCCCCCCGGCTTGTCTTCGTGCAGCGGGTGCACGATCGCCCCCAGGATGAGCGGGAGGGCCGCGGCCACGGCGATGCAGGCGAAGGCGAGCCGGCGATGATGGCGTGGCCAGCGCTGCAGCGGATGGGTAAGCGCCGTCGCGGGTGGCATCCCGGGGGAGAATATGCCGAGCCATGTTTGTCCCCCTTCGAGCCGCGTTTTCCTGTCACGGTGAAGGAATGAGCCGCCGTCACGTACCTGGAACGCTCGCCATCGCGACGACGGCGCTCTTTGCCCTGTCGCTCTTAGCGGCAGGATCGGCCGAAGGGACGAGTCGCTGGCTTCGCTGCGAATACGTCGAGAGCGGAGCGCCGGGCCCAGCCGACAACCTCCTCGTGATCACGGGCAACGACAACGCGCAGGTCCGCCGCGAAGGCGACCTGGTGCTGGTCGGCACCAGCGCCGCCAACGGGCCCCGCGACTTCGAGGCGGTGCCGTGCGGGGAGGAGGCGACGGTCACCAACCTCGACCGGATCGTCTACCGGGGGGCGCCGGTGGCGCCGCGGAATGAACACCAGTTCCTCCTCGACGAGCGCGAAGGACCGCTCGGGCCCGGAGCGAGCCCGGAGCCCAACGATCCCGAGATCGAGGTCGAAGCGGTGCTGCCGAACCAGCCGCGAGCCCATCCCCGCGTCCAGCTCATCGCCGGCGAAGGGCGGGACGACATTCTCGTCGACGCCGGCACCGGGCGCCTCGGCGTCAGCCTCGAACCGCTTCCCGGCGCGCGCGGGTTCTCGCCCGACGCGGACCTGACCGTCGCCGCGCCGCCGCGGACGGTTGAACTGAAGTTGCACGCCGGCGGTGGCGGCGACGTGCTCGACTCCCGACTGCTCGATCGCCGCCGGGGGCTGATCCGCTCCCTGCTCCTCGCCGGCGACGACGGCAAAGACACGCTGCTCGGCACCGAACGGGAAGACCAGCTGCAGGGCGGCGCGGGGCCCGACCGCCTCTTCGGCCGCGGTGGGCGCGACTTCCTCTACCCGAGCGCCGGCTCCGACATCACGGTCGGCGGGCCCGGCGCCGATTTCATCTCCGGCATGCGCGGCTCCGCTGAGCCTGACGCTCAGCCCGATTCCTACTTTGGCGGCCTCGGCAACGACTACATCGACGCCCGTCGCGGCGGCGCCGATGCGATCAGCTGCGGCGCTGGCACCGACGAAGCAGCGATCGACCCTGAAGACACTTTGCGAGGTGGACGCTGCGAGCACTTGCGCGGCCGCTGACGCTTCACAGCAGTCCGCGCTTGGTCGCGGCGGCGACCGCCGCCGCCCGGGTTGGGAGGCCGAGCTTGGTGCGGACGTTGGCGACGTGGCGGTGGACGGTGTGGGGGCTGAGGACGAGGCGCTCGGCGATCTCGCGGTCGGAGAAGCCGCTGGCGACGAGGGTCAGCACCTCGGTCTCGCGGCTGGTCAGGTCCTGACCCTCGGTGGGGGCGGGGTCGGTGCTGGGTTCGGGTGGGACCGCGGCGGCGCCGTCGATGCCGAGCGCGTTCAACGTGGCGCGGAGGACTGCCGCGGAGTCGCCGAACCAGGGGAAGTGGTCGGCTCCGTCGAGCGCCACGAAGCTCGCCTCCGGCAGCCCGGCGGCCAGCTCGCGGCCGAGCTCGAAGGGGATCGCCCGGTCCTCGCGGCGGTGCAGGACAACCGCGGGCGTTGCCACGTCGCCGAGGCGTTCGGCGACGTCGAAGCTGTAGACCGCCTCCAGTGAGCGCGCCGCTCCCTCGGCGCTCGCGGCTTCGCGCTGGAAGGCGACGAAGGCGTCGCGCTCGGCTCGGTTGGCGCTTGGCATGAAGACGTCGGCCAGCACCCGGGACCCAAGGCCCCAGTGCTCTCGGACCAGGTTGACCATCGCCTCGCGGTCGCGCGCATTCGCGATCGACTTCCCCGAGGCGTAGCCGCCGTAGATCACCAGCCTCTCCACCCGCTCGGGGTACTCGGCGGCGAAGGCGACCCCGACCGGGGAGCCGGAGGAGGCGGCGAAGAGGTCGACCGACCGCGCGCCCGATGCTTCGACCACGGCGGCGAGCGCCGCCGCTTCCCCGTCGACGGTCGCGGCTTCCGGGACGGCGCCGTCCACAGAGACGCCGGTCCCCGGCGGGTCGTAGCGGACGACCGTGCGGTGCTGGCCGAGGGCTTCGACGAAGGTGCGGAAGCGTGGGTCGCGCCAGTTCAGCTCGAGGTGGCTCATCCACCAGCCGCAGAGCACCAGGGGCGGCCCGTCGCCGCTGCGCGCCCAGGCGATGCGGCGCCCTCCCTCCTCGGTGAAGCGGATCTCCGGCTCTTCCACGGGCCAAGCTTAGAACCACCGATATGGCCCGAAAAGGCCATATCCATTTGGCCGGAACAGGCGAAGCGGAGAGGACGACGCGGCGCTTGAATCGAGGCATGACCACCGCCACCGCGCCGAACCTGCCCGTCGAAGTCGCCGAAAGCCGTTTTACCGCGGCGCTGTATGACCCTTTCCTCTGGCTCAGCGAGAGGCTGGGCATGGCGGCGCGCCGGCGAGAGCTGCTGGCCGAAGCCCACGGCGCCGTGCTCGAGATCGGCGCCGGGACCGGCCTCAACCTCCGCCACTACCCGGCCGGCCTGGAGGAGCTCGTTTTGGTCGAGCCCGGCGAGCCGATGGCGGACCGGATCGACCTCTCGCGCGCTCCCGATGGGGTGCCGGCGAGGCTGGTGCGCGCTCCCGCCGAGCAGCTTCCCTTCGCCGATGGGAGCTTCGACACCGTCGTCTCGACCCTCGTCCTCTGCACCGTCTCCGACCCCGCCCGCGCGCTCGCGGAGGTGGGCCGGGTCCTGAAGCCGGGAGGCCGCCTGCTCTTCTGCGAGCACGTTGAGGCTGAGCGGGGTTGGCGGCGCCGGCTGCAGCGGCGCTCGGTGCGCCCCTGGGCCGCTTTCGCCGACGGCTGCCGCTGCGACCGGCCGACGCTGGCGACGATCGAATCGCAGCTGCAGGTCGAGTCGGTGCAGCGCGGCCGCTGGCGCGGGATGCCGGCGATCGTCAAGCCGCTGGTCTGGGGCAGCGCGGTCGCTTAAGCGCTGGTGTGTGGTGCCCACTTGCACGGGCGGGATAGCCTTGGGCCTGACGATGAAGGCGGCGGTGATCTACGAGAACGGTGCCCCCGACGTACTGCGCTACGAGGAGGTGCCCGAGCCCGAGTGCCCGGACGGCTGCGTGGTCGTCGACGCCGATGCGATCAGCATCGAGGGTGGGGACCTGCTGGCCCGCGCGGCCACGCCGCTGCCGGCGACGCCGTGGATCGTCGGCTACCTGAGCGCCGGCACCGTCAGCGAGGTCGGCGCCGGTGTCGAGTCGCCCGCGGTGGGCGACCGCGTCGTTGCCCTGAACGCCGTCGGCTCTCACGCGGAGAGACGGGCGGTCCCGGCGATGATGACCTGGCCGATCCCGGCTGGGCTCGATGCCGCCCGGGCCGCCTGCGTGCCGGTCGCGTTCGGAACCGCGCAGGAGTGCCTCTTCACCGCCGGCAACCTCGCCGAGGGCGAGACGGTCCTGATTCACGCCGGCGCCGGCGGCGTCGGGATGGCCGCGATCCAGCTCGCCAAGCAAGCCGGTGCGACCGTGATCGCGACCGCCTCCAGCGACGAGAAACTCGAGCGGCTTAAGGCCTTCGGCCTCGACCACGGGATCAACTACGCAACTGAGAGCTTCGTCGAGCGCACCAACGAGCTGACCGGCGGGGCCGGCGTCAGCGTCGTCCTCGACTCGATCGGCGGGCAGAACCTGGTCGACAGCGTCGGCGTGCTCGCCTACCGGGGGACGCTGGTCAGCGTCGGAGTGGCAGGGCGATCCGGCTCGGCGATCGAGGCGCAATCGCTCTGGACGAAAAACAACACCTTGCGCGGGGTCTACCTCGGCGGCGCGATCGTGGTCGAGCATGCCCGGATCCACCCAATGATCGGCGACCTCCTGGGGCGGGTCGCAAGCGGCGAGCTCCAGGTCGAGATCGACCGTTCGTTCCCCCTCGCCGAAGCTGCCGCGGCGCACACCTACATCGAGAGCCGCAAAGCGTTCGGCCGCGTTGTCCTGACTCCCTGACCCGTTCCACCAGATGCTGACGACGATCCGCCGCGGCCTCTTCGTCCTTCTCCTCGACGCGGTGATCCTGTTGCTGCTCTCCGAGCTGCTCTCCGGTTTCGTCCTCGACGGCGCCAGCGCCGCGCTCGCGGCGGCCGCGGTGATCGGCCTGCTGAACGCCCTGGTCTGGCCCGTGCTCGCTCGACTTACGCTGCCGCTGACGGTGCTGACGCTGGGCGTCGCGGCGCTCGTCCTCAACGGGCTGCTGGTGACGGTGGCGATCGACCTGATCCCCGGGGCGGAAGTGCGCCACGTCCTCGACGGCATCGTGATTACGATCGCCATCGCGGCCTTCACGGCTGCGGTCTACTCGCTGCTGGCGATCGACGAGGACGATGCCTGGTACCGCAACGTCGTCCGCCGCCAGGCGCGACGCCGCAAGCAGCTGGTCGAAAGCGAGGTTCCCGGCGTCCTCTTCCTTGAGATCGACGGCCTCGCGCACGACGTGCTGCTGCGGGCGATGCAGGACGGCAACGCCCCGACCCTGGCCCGCTGGGCTCGCGGCGGCTCGCACAAGCTGCGGCGCTGGGAGACCGATTGGTCCTCGCAGACCGGCGCCTGCCAGGCGGGGCTGCTCCACGGCTCCAACGAGGACATGCCGGCGTTCCGCTGGTGGGAGAAGGAGCGAGGCGCCGCGATTGTCACCAACCATCCCCGCGACGCGGAAGAGATCGAGCGCCGCCACTCGGACGGGCGGGGGCTGCTGCACGCCGACGGCGCCAGCCGCGCCAACATCCTCTCCGGCGACGCCTCCCACTCGATGCTGACGATGAGCACCGCCCTGCGCCGTCGCCGGCCGATCGGCAGGGACTACTCCGCCTACTTCGCCCGCCCATATGCGGCGGCGCGGACGCTCACCTTGGTCATCGCTGACGTCGTGCGCGAGCGGCGGGCGGCGCGGAGCCAGGTCCGCGACGACGTGCGTCCGCGGATCGCGCGCCACCGCTCCTATGCCCTCGTGCGCGCCTGGGGCACGGTGGTCCAGCGGGACCTCCAGGTCGCCACCGTGATCGGCGACGTCCTCTCCGGGCGCCCGGTCATCTACACGACCTTCCTCGCCTATGACGAGGTCGCTCACCACTCGGGGATCGAGCGCCACGACACGCTCGCCGTCCTGCACGACCTCGACCGCCAGATCGCGAGGATCGCCAGCGCCTGCGCCGAGGCGCCGCGTCCCTACCGGCTAGTCGTCCTCTCCGACCACGGCCAGTCGCAGGGTGAAACCTTCCGCGACCGCTACGGACAGACGCTTGAGGGGCTGGTGCGGGAGGCGTGCGAGTCCGAGAGCATGATCGCCTCCGAAGCCGGCGACGACGATGCGCTCTCCTACCTCAGCGCTGGCCTGACCGAGGTGGCTCGCGACGACACGGTCGCCGCCCGGACGGTGCGCGCGGCGACTCGCGACCGCCTCGCCGACGGCGCTGTCGCCCTCGACCCGGACTCCCGCCGCGAGGTCGAGCAGGGCCACGGGGGAGTGCTGCCCGAGCTCTCGGTGATGGCCTCGGGCTGCCTCGGCCTAATCACCTTCCCGCGCGAGCCCGGGCGGGTCACCCGCGAGCGGATCGAAGCGCTCTACCCGCGGTTGATCCAGGCCCTGCGCGAGCACCCCGGCATCGGCTTCGTCCTGGTCCGCTCGGCGCAGGACGGCCCGTTGGCGCTCGGCGCCGGGGGTGTCCGCTACCTCGACGACGACCGGGTCGAGAGGGAGGACCCGCTGGCGCCCTTCGGCCCCAACGCCGCCGACCATCTGCGGCGGACCGATGGCTTCCCGCACTGCGCCGACCTGATGGTCAACAGCACCTACTGGCAGGAATTCGGCGAGGTCGCGGCCTTTGAGGAGCTGGTCGGATCGCACGGCGGCATGGGGGGCACCCAGAGCTTCCCCTTCGTGCTCCACCCGAGCGAGTTGGAGTGGCCGGGGGAGCAGGTCGTCGGTGCCGAGCGCGTCCACCGCGTATTCCGCGGCTGGCTGGCGGGGCTGGGGCAGAGCGCTTATGCCAGCGAGGTCGATTCGCCCGGCGAGAGGACGCGGGTCTCGACCTGAGGGGCCAGCTCGCGCATGCGGGCGGCGAATTCCCGGCCGGGCGTGCGCAGCGGGCGTGGGCGAAGGCGATTGAGCCCGAGCGGATAGAAGGTGCCCCAGTGGATCGGCACGGCCAGCCGCGGCGAGAGCGCGGCGGCGGCACGAGCCGCCCCGGCGGGGTCGAGATGCCCCTCGCCGACGTTCGGTCCCCATCCCCAAATCGGCAGCAGGGCCAAATCGAGGTCGGGATCGAGCTCGCGCATGCCGGGAAAGAAATCGGTGTCGCCGGCGAAGTAGACGTTGCTTTGGCCACTCACGAGGAAGCCGATCGCTTCGCAGTCCCGGGCGAACCGGCGGCGTCCGCCTAGGTGATCGGCCTTGACCGCGGTGACATTGGTCGTCCCGATTGGGATTGCCTCTCCCGGCGCCAGCTCGCTGACCGACCCAAAGCCGTGGCGCGCGAAGAACTGCCGCGAGCCGGGCGGGACCAGCAGCGGGACGTCGCGGCCGAGCCGGCTCAGGGAGGCGAGGTCGGCGTGGTCGTGGTGGAGGTGGGAGATCAAGACAGCGTCGAGATCGCGAGTGACGTCCGGGGCGGGCATCGGCCCATGCCGCATCAGCAGCCCCAGTCGAGGCCGCAGTAGCGGATCGGTCAGCAGGCGGGTGCCGTTGATCTCGATCAGGACGGTCGCGTGCCCGACGTAAGTGACGCTGTCTGTGGTCATGCCGGGGCCGAGCCTAAGCCGAACGCGGTGTCACCCCACTCCGTTTAGGCGAACTTTCCATTCTAGTTTTGCCTTTTTGGAGTAGAAACTTTGGCGCTTATATGGTGGTTGGTACTGACAGATTGTCATCGAGAAACCACGCATCTAACCCATCCCGAGGCGCGCGATCGCGGAAGTCGCGATATCCGAAGCTGAGGCCGGGGCCGGCAAATTCTGCTGAGGAC
>DASSNA010000324.1:0-4622 GCA_035688445.1 Solirubrobacterales bacterium
CGACCGCCACCATGCCCTCCTGCTCCACCGCGTCCTTGAGCTCGGAGGTGTTGTGGGTCACCTTGCCGACGAGCAGGTGCTCGTGCTGCGACAGCGGGCTGCCGGTGAGATAGAAGCCGAGCGCCTCCTTCTCGTTGCGCAGCCGCTCGCGCTCCGGCCAGGGGAGCGCCGCCGGGGCGGGACGCGGCTCCAGGGCCTGCGACGAGGCGTCGCCGCCGCCTAAGAGGGCGCCGAACAGGCTCCCCTGCCCCTCCTCCCGCTCGCGCCGCCGCCGCTGCCCGTGGTCGAGCGCCGCGTCGAGCGACTCCCAGAGCGCCGCGCGGTGCGCCCCCTGCGCGGCGCCGACGCCGTCGAACGCCCCGGCCTTGATCAGGCACTCGAGCACCTTGCGGTTGACCAGGCGGAGGTCGACCTCGGCGGCGAGCTGCGGCAGGCTGCGGAAGCGGCCGAGGCGCCGGCGCGCCTCGAGCACCGAGTCGATCGCCGAGGAGCCGACCCCCTTGACCGCGCCCAGACCGAAGCGGATCTGCCCGCCGACCACGGTGAACGGGAAGCTGCTCTCGTTGATGTCCGGCGGCAGCAGGCCGATCCCCATGTTGCGGCATTCGCCGATGTACTTGGCGATCGAGTCCGAGGAGGAGAGCTCGGAGTTGAGCATGGCGCACATGAAGGCGACTGGGTAGTGCGCCTTCAGGTAGGCGGTCTTGTAGGCCAGGTTGGCGTAGGCGACGCTGTGGCTCTTGTTGAAGCCGTAGCCGGCGAAGGGCTCGATCTTGTCCCAGAGGTCCGCAGCCTTCTGCGGCGGCATGCCACGCGCGGCGGCGCCGTCGACGAACTTCGCCTTCATCTTGGCCATGACGTCCTTCTTCTTCTTCCCCATGGCCTTGCGCAGCGTGTCCGCCTCGGCCATCGAGAAGCCGGCCACCGCCACGGCGATCAGCATCACCTGCTCCTGGTAGACGATGATGCCGTAGGTCTCCTCGAGGATCGGCTGCATCTCGGGAGAGAGAAAAGCGAACTTCTTGCCCTGCTTGCGCTGGATGTACTCGTCGATCAGCGTCATGGCGCCCGGCCGGTAGAGGGCGTTCAACGCCGCGAGCTCCTCGAAGCGCGACGGCTTGACCCGCCGCAGCAGGTCGGTCATGCCGCGCGACTCGAACTGGAAGATGCCGCTCGTCCGCCCCTCGGCGAAGATGCGGAAGGTCTCCTCGTCGTCGAGCGGCACCTCGTCGAGATCGAGGTCGACGCCGAGCTGGCGCACGATCTTGACCGCGTCGTCGAGCACGGTCAGGGTGCGCAGGCCGAGGAAGTCCATCTTGAGCAGGCCGAGGCTCTCGATGACGTTCATGTCCCATTGGGTCATGATCTGCTCTTCCTCTCCCTTGGTGACCTTGTAGAGAGGGACGAGCTCCTCCAGCGGGCGCGGGGTGATGACCACCCCGGCGGCGTGCACCGAGGCGTGGCGGGTGAGCCCTTCGAGGCGGCTCCCCACCTCGACGATCTGGCGGACCTCCGGATCTTTCTTGATCTCGGCGGCGAGGAGCTCGTTCTCCTTGGCCGCCTCGGCCAGCGACTTGGTCATGTCGGGGATCAGCTTGGCGATGCGGTCGACCTTGGTGTACGGCAGCCCCATGACGCGGCCGACGTCGCGCACCACGGCCTTGGCGGCGAGCGTCCCGAAGGTGATGATCTGGGCGACCCGGTCGCGGCCGTACTTCTCGCCGACGTACTGGATCACCTCGCCACGCCGGCGCATGCAGAAGTCGATGTCGATGTCCGGCATGCTGATGCGCTCGGGGTTCAGGAACCGCTCGAACAGCAGGTCGTACTGCAGCGGATCGATGTCGGTGATGCGCAGCGCGTAGGCGACAACCGACCCAGCCGCCGAGCCACGCCCCGGCCCCACCGGGATGCCGTTCTCGCGGGCGTGGCGGATGAAGTCCCAAACCACTAGGAAGTAGCCGGGGAAGCCCATCGTCTCGATCACCCGGATCTCGTGCTCGAGGCGCTCCTGGTAGGCCTCGTCGGGGTGGCGGACGAGCCCCTGGGCGCGCCGCCGCCGCAGCTCGACCAGGCGCTCGTCGAGCCCCTCGCGGGCGACCCTCTCGAAGTAGGACTGCAGCGAGTAGCCGTCCGGCACCGGGAACTCCGGCAGGTGGAAGCTGCCGGTGGGGATGACCAGGTTGCAGCGCTCGGCGATCGCCAGCGTGTTGTCGAGCGCCGCGTGGTCGTCGGGGAAGAGGGCGTGCATCTCGTCGGCCGACTTCAGATAGAAGTTGTCCGAGGCGTAGCGCAGCCGGTCGGGATCGGAGAGGTTCTTCTGGGTGCCGATGCAGAGCAGCACGTCGTGGGCGAAGGAGTCGTCCTTCCTCAGGTAGTGGCAGTCGTTCGAGACGACGAGCGGGATGCCGGTGCGGCGGGAGATGCGGCGCAGCACCTCGTTAGCCAGCCGCTGCTCCGGGATGCCGTGGTCCTGCATCTCGAGGAAGAAGTTCCCCTCGCCGAAGATGTCGAGGAAGTCGCGCGCCGTCGCCTCCGCCTCCTTCTCCTGGTTGGCGACGATCTTCTCGTTGACCTCCCCTTTCAAGCAGGCGGAGAGGGCGATGATCCCGGCGCTGTGGCGGCGCAGCAGCTCCTTGTCGACGCGCGGCTTGTAGTAGAAGCCGGCCAGGTAGGCGGCGGAGGTGAGCTTCAGGAGGTTGCGGTACCCGGTCTCGTCGCGGGCGAGGAGGACCAGGTGGTTGCTCGACCCCTTCCCCGGCGTGCGGTCGCGGTGGTCCCCCTGCGCCACGTAGGCCTCGACGCCGACGATCGGCTTGACCCCAGCGGCGCGCGCCCGGTTGTAGAACTCGATGGCGCCGAACATGTTGCCGTGGTCGGTGAGCGCCATCGCCGGCATGCCCGCGGCCTTGGCGGCGGCGATCACGTCGTCGAGACGGTTCGCCCCGTCGAGGAGGCTGTACTGGCTGTGCAGATGGAGGTGGACGAAGTCGGCCATGCGGAGCTTCCGAAGGTGGATCTTAGCAGAGCCGCCGCCCCACCCAGGCGCTCAGCTCCGTGGCGAAGCGCTCCAGGTCGGGGAGCCCGCGGGTCGCCGCGGCATGGATCTGCGCCGGATCGACATGGCCGTAGCCATGCGCGACGACGTTGCGCAGACCGACGGCCTGGCGGAGAGAGCGGGTCGTCTCCCTGGAGATCACGCCGTGCTCTTCCAGGCGTTCGAAAGCTTCTCGCGCAGTCGCCGCGGGTGCCCAGCTCTCCGTGGCGATGAGATGAGTTGCCAGGTCGAGGCAGGTCTGGACCGCCAGGAAGAGGTTGAACGAAAGCAGGTCCAGCACGTCGCTGTCGGTGGAGAGATCTTCAGGCTCGACGGCGGCATGCGCCCGGATCTTGGCGAGACGCCGGGAGAGCTGCTTCAGCTTCTCCGAAAAGACGTTCTTGTCAACCATGCTGCCCCGCGGCGAGCTTCCGGAGATAGGCGTTTCGCATCCGCTCGTAGCCAGGTCGATCGATCTCGGCGTCCAGGAGGGCGCGCGACCTCCAGGTCGCGGCGGCACCTCTCTCCCCCTCGTGGAGGACGATACTGTCGCGCAGCAGGGCGTTGAGGAGGGGATAACCGGGGTCGTCGAGGCTCACCACGTCGACCTCGGCACGGGCCGCCTTGCTCAGATCGGCCGCCAGCTCCAGCAGGTCGAGATCCTCGCCGAGCACCGCCACGTCGGCGTCGGAGTCAGGGCGGCCCTGGCCGCGGGCACGGGAGCCGAAGAGGAGGGCCAGCCGGACGCCCCGGTGCCCGCGGAGCGCCTCGCGCAAGGCCTCGACGAGCGGGTCTCGCGTCTCCATACCCGGAGTCTATGCCAACCCGGGGCTACTCCGCCGGAGGGGTCTGGACCTGCAGGCGGCTGGCGCGGAAGATGTAGTCGATGCCGGAGGCCAGGGTGAGGAGGGCGACGGCGTAGAGCAGCGTGCTCGCCACCGGCTCGATCTGCGGCCAGAGGGCGGAGACCAGGACGGCGAGCACCGCGGTCACCTGCACTGCCGTGTTCACCTTGCCGAGGATCGTCGGCGGGAAGCGGCGCACGCCGGCGGCCAGGTGGAGGATGAGCGCCATCACCACCATCAGCAGGTCGCGGGCGAGGACGAGGACGGTCACCCACAGCGGGATCGGCGCGCCGTGGTTCAGGCTGGGGATCGACAGGGTGACGTAGGCCGAGGTCAGCAGCAGCTTGTCGGCGATCGGGTCGAGATAGGCGCCGAGCAGCGACTGCTGGTGCGCGAAGCGGGCGATGAAGCCGTCGAGGGCGTCGGTGATGCCGGCGGCGAGGAAGATCAGCAGGGCGTGGCGCGACCGGCCGTCGATCAGCTCGATGATGAACAGGGGGACGAGCCCCATGCGCAGCAGCGAGAGGACGTTCGGGATGGTGAATCTCACGTGCCGCCCAGCTGCTTCAGGGTGAGGCGGATCAGCTCCACGGCGTCGCTCCCCGACAGCGACTCCCGCGAGTCGCAGTCGTCGGCGCTCGTCACCAGACCGCAGGCGACCGCGGCGGCGCAGGCGGCGCTCTGGCTCTGGGAGGGCGGCCGGCCGGTGTCACCCAGGCAGGCGACCGGCTTCCCCTCCC
>DASSNA010000201.1:0-6788 GCA_035688445.1 Solirubrobacterales bacterium
CACGCCGGGGCGCCTGTTCGCCGTTCGGCAACAGGATCTCGTCGACGTGGAGGAAGCCGTTGCGCTCGAGGCCGATGTCGACGAAGGCGGCCTCCATACCGGGGAGGACGTTGTCGACCTTCCCCTTGTAGATGTTGCCGACGATTGAACGACGGCCCCGGCGCTCGATGTAGAGCTCGGCCACGCTGGCTTTGCCGCCCTTTTGCTTTGCCTCAAGGACGGCCACTCGGGTCTCGCCGCGCTCGGCAGAGACCAAAATCGTTTTTTTCATTGTTGTTTCAGCTCAGTTCGGATAGGTACGCATGCCGGGCCCCTCTTCATGAGGCATCACCAGGCGAACCTCCCCCTCTGGCTGTGATGCGCTTGGACGTTGATGTTCTGAAGAACGCCGACTGCCAGCAAGGTAGCGAGCACGGAGGACCCTCCGTAGCTGACCAGCGGCAGAGGGATGCCCGTGATCGGCATGATGCCGAGGTTCATCCCCACGTTGACGAAGGTCTGGAACAGCAGCGCGACGGCAATGCCGCCGGCTACCAGGATCCCGTAGGAGTTCTTCGAGAGCGTCGTAATCCGCAGCGCCCGCCAGAAGAGCAGGGCGTAAAGGGATAGGACGAACGCGGCGCCCGCGAACCCGTAGCGCTCACCGATCACCGCAAAGATGAAGTCGGTGCTGCGCTCGGGGACGAAGTCGAGCCGCGTTTGGGTGGCTTTGTCGCCTCGGCCGGTTGATCCACCGCCGCCGATAGCGACCACTGATTGGTTCTGTTGGTAGCCCGCGCCGCGTTCGTGCTCGTGGGGGTGGAGGAACGACGTCAGCCGTTCTTCCTGATACCCCTTGAGCACCGGGTGTCCCACCGCCGGAGCGATGATGAGCACCAGCGCGATGAGGCCAGCGATACCGCCGCCAATAACCGCGAAGTGCGTCCAGCGGACGCCTCCGAAGTACATGACGCCAAGGGTGGCGACCACGAACACCAGGGAGGTGCCGAGGTCGGGTTGAAGGAAGACGAGGGCGGCCGGAAAGAGGCCGAGGCAGAGGTAGCGCACCGTGCGCTGCACTGCCGACCCGCGTCTGGCGCCGTCGATCACGAACCCGGCAAGCGCCAAGATCAACAGGAGCTTGCCGAGCTCCGACGGCTGGAAGCTAAAGAAGGGAAGTTCGAAGGCGCGCCGCGAGCCGCGGGCGGCGAAGCCGAAGACAAAGACGAGGGCGATGCTGGCGCAGAGGAAGGTGTAGATCCCGACCCGCAGCTCGCGGAAGCGCGAGTAGTCGATCCGGGTCAGCAGCAGCATCCCGACGATGCCGAGCACGCCGTAGATTGCCTGCCGCTCGACATAGTAGTTAGGGCTGCCCGGCACGTCGTGGGTCGTCGCCTGCCCGAGCGTGAAGACACTGAAGGCGACCAGCCCCACTGCGGCGAGCGTCAGCGGCCAGTCCATGTGGGCAAGCCCGAGGCGCTCGGCGATGCCGACGTGGACCGTGAACGGCTCCGGCCGGGCATTCCTAGTTCTGGTCGCGTACATCATCCGTGTGCTTCGCCTTCTTCGCCTTCGCCGCCGCCGCTGGCGGCTTCTTTCGCCAGTTGGTTGTGGAAATAGGCTTCGAGGATCGTGTGGGCGGCGGGTGCGGCGGCTTGGGCTCCGAAGCCGCCTTCCTCAATAGTGACGCACGTGACGATACGCGGATTCGGATACGGAGCGAGGACGCAGTACCAGGACTGGTCGGCGTGTTCCGTCCCTCGTTCGGCGGTCCCGGTCTTGCCCGCGACCGGGATCGGGAAGCTGCCGAAGACCGGATCGGAGGTGCCGCCGGGGGTCTGCGCGGCCTCGTGCAGGCCTTCGAGGATGGCGCTGCGATAGGCGGGGTCGATGTGGATCTTGCGCCGGATCGGCGGGTCGAATTCCTTCAGCACCCGCCCGGCGGCGTCCTCGATTTCCAGCCCCAGGTGCGGGGTGACGATCTTGCCGCCGTTGCCGAGAGCGGCGTAGGCAACGGCCATCTGCAGCGGGTTGGTCTGCAGGTCGCCCTGCCCGGTGGCGAGCTGGATGTTGTCGCCGGCCGACCAGGGCCGTTCGGTTTCGCCTTCCTTGAAGAGCTGATCGCGCCACTGTTTGCTCGGCAACAGGCCGTCGGTGTTGACCGGAATGTCGATCCCGGTCGGCCGGCCGATGCCGAGGCTATGCGCCCATGACTGGAGGTCGTTGTTGTTCCACATCTTCAAGCCCAGCGTGTAGAAGAAGACGTCGTCGGAGACTTGGAGGGCCGGGACCAGCGTCAGCGGCCCGTAGGCCGCGCCTTCGGCGTTTTTGAAGCATTCGCCGCCGAGGCAGAGCTGACCCGGGTCGTTGATCGTGGTCGAGGGCGTGATCACGCCGTTTTCCAGCGCCGCCAGAGCGGTGATGATCTTGAACGTCGAACCCGTCGGGTATTCCCCTTCCGTCGCGCGGTCCAGCAGCGGTGCCGTCGTTTCGTTGCGAATCAGCGCATTGACCTCGGCCTGGGTCATCGGTGGGGTGAGTTCGGCCGGGTCGAAGGTGGGAAACGAGCCGAGGCCGAGGATCTGGCCGTTGTGCACGTTCATCGTGATGAAGGCTCCTGGCAACCCCTGGCTTGCCAGCCCCGCTTCCCCGGCCTCCTGCACGCCCTTGGAGATCGTCAGCTTGAGGCTGTCGCCGGGCGTCGGCGTTTTCGAGACCAACTGTCCGCCGGGGGTCGGCTCGCCGAGGGCGTTGACCTGGATCTTGGTCAGGCCCGACTGCCCTCGCAGGAAGTTGTCGTAGGTGTACTCGACCCCGGCCTTGCCGATCTCGTCACCGGGGGCGAGATTCTTGTAGGCGGGTTCCTTCAGCTCTTCTTCGTTGACCTCACCGACGGTGCCGAGGACGTGGGCGGCGAGCGTCCCGTGCGGGTAATGACGGACGAAGACCCGCTGCACCGCCACTCCGGGGAATTCGGGCTGGTTTTCTTCGATGTAGGCGACGAGGTCATAGCCGACGTCCTGGCGCAGGGTCACCGGCGCCCCGGCGGCGACTTCTTCGCTTTCGCGAATCGTCTTGCGCACCTGCTTCAGCGACATGTGGGTGAGCTGTCCCAGCCGCGCCAGCTCAGCGCGTTCTTCAACCGGGTCTTCCGGCAGTTTCGCCGTGTTCAGCTGCACCGCCAGGCTGGTGCGGTTGTCGACGACGACGCTGCCTTCGCGGTCGAGGATGTCGCCGCGCGGCGCGATCACCTTGAACTCGCGGGTGCGGTTGTTCTTCGCCTCGGCCAGGTACTTGTCGCCGGAGATGACCTGCAGGTTCCAGAGGCGGAAGAAGAGGATCCCGAAGAGGGCGACGGCGACGCCGCCGAGCACGGCGATCCGCAGCCCTAGCCGGCTGCGGCGCGGACGTTCCTCGGCGCGCAGGTACATGGCTCAGGCCCCCAACGCGCGCGGTCGTCTGCCGCGCCCCACTCGCAGAGTGCGCGGGCGGCGGCGCTGGCGCACGGTCGGCTCCTCGACCAGCGCCGGGCGCAGCGCCCGGCGCAAGCCGATGTAGATGATCCAGCCGAGGAAGAAGGCGAAGATGCTCTTCAGCAGGATGTCGCGGATCACCAGCGGGCTGATTGGGGCGTCGATCCCCAGCATCAGTTCCACCGCGCCGAAGCCGAGCTCGGCAAACAGGGTCATGACCATGCAGAGCAGCGGCGGCACCAGCGGGCTGTGGATCTCGAAGCGCTCGCGGAAGAGCCCGGCGAGGTAGCCGGTCGCGAGCAGGACCAGGGACGCACCGCCGAGTGGGGCGATCAGCAGGCAGTCGAGCAGGAACCCGACCGAGAAGCCACAGACCGCCCCCGTCATCGAGCCGCCGAGCAAGCCGAGGATCGCGACCAAGGCGGGCAGCACGTCGGGGCTGACGTGGAAGAGGGCCACCTGCGAGAAGAAGGAGAGCTGGAGGATCACGCCTCCGATCAGGATTGCGACCAGGCGGGCGAGGATCTTTGGGGTGAGGATCATTCCCGCGACCCTCCGGTCAGAACCTGGAGGAGGTCGAGTTCGCGCAGGTCGGCGAAAGGCCGCACGTGGACCTGCTGCTGGGCCTCCTGCTCGACCAGCGAGGCTTCGGCCACTTCCCCGATCGGCAGGTTCGGCGGGTAGTCGGACTCGAACGTTTCGGTCCGCCAGCCCGAGGTCACCACCGACTGGCCCTTGCCGACCCGCTTTTCCGAGTTGAGGAAGTCGAGGATCAGGTCGCCGGGATCCCCCACCGACGGTTTCAGCACACCCTGGACGCCGCTCGGGACGATCTTCGCCGCGACGGCGCTGGAGGCGTCGGCGATCAGCGTCACTTTGGCGGAGCCGCCGGTGACGGCAGAGACCTTGCCGACGAGGCCGTCGCCATTGACCACCGGGTCGTTGAGGCTCACGCCGTCGCCGGAGCCGACGTCGATCATCACGCCGGCGTACCAGACGGTCGGCGAGCGGGCGATCACGCGGCCGGTGACCGGGGTGTAGCCGGAGGGAATGGCACCGCTTTCGTTCAGTTCGACCAGCTTGCGCAGCTGGGCGTTTTCGGCGACCGCGGCCTGCGCCCCGACCGCCTCTTTGCGCGCCACCTCCAGTTCGTGGTGGAGGCGGCTGTTTTGGCCCTTGGCGTCGAAGGTCTCGTCGAACCAGTTGACCAGGTCGCGAGCCGGCTTGAGGGCGCGGTCGGCGACCGACTGGATCGGGCTGAAAATGGCGCTGACGCCCCGCTGCACGCCGTCGGAGCCCTGCCCGTAGGTGACGGTCAGGAGGGCGAAGGAGCCGACAATCAGCAGTGCCAGCACCGCCCGGCGGCGGCGTACTTGTTTTCGATACACGTTGGGACTCTAAGTTCGGGATTTAGCATGAGCGGCGGCTAAATTCGGGGCCGCGCTCCATTGTTCTTACCGGCGCGGTGGATCGTCTCGACCTCCTCGAGGGAGATGCCGGAACCAACCGCGACGCACGTCAACGGCGACTCTGCCAGTTGACAGGGCATCTGACACTCGTCACGCAGGCGCTGCTCCAGTCCTTGCAGGAGCGCTCCGCCGCCGGCGAGGGTGATGCCTCGGTCCATGATGTCACCCGCGAGCTCTGGGGGAGTGCGGTCGAGGGTCTCCTTGACCGCGGCGACGATGTGGCTGACCGGTTCTTCGAGGGCGCCGCGCACCTCCTCGGAGCTGAGTTCGATCGTTTTCGGCAGGCCGGAGACGAGGTCGCGGCCGCGGATCTCGGCCCGCACCTCCTCCGGCAGCGGCGAGGCCGAGCCGGCCTCGAGCTTGACGTCCTCGGCGGTCTGGGTACCGATCGCCAGTTTGTACTTCCGTTTGCAGTGGGCGACGATGGCCTCGTCGAGCTCGTCGCCGCCGACCCGGATCGACTGCGAGACGACGATCCCGCCGAGACTTATCACGGCGACCTCGGTGGTGCCGCCGCCGACGTCGACGATCATCGAGCCGGTTGGCTCGGCGACCGGCAGCCCGGCCCCGATCGCGGCCGCCATCGGCTCCTCGATCAGGTAGGCCTGGCGAGCGCCGGCCGAGAGGCAGGCCTCCTCCACCGCCCGCTTCTCGACCCCGGTGACGCCAGAGGGGACGCAAACGACCACCCGCGGATGGGCGAAGCGATTGGAGACGGAGGTGATGAAGTGGCGGAGCATCTGCTCGGTCACCTCGAAGTCGGCGATCACCCCGTCCTTGAGGGGCCGGATCGCGGTGATCGTGCCCGGGGTCCGGCCCAGCATCCGCTTCGCCTGCACCCCCACCGCGTGGACCTGCCCGCTTACCGAGTCGATCGCGACGACGGAGGGCTCGGAGAGGACGATCCCCCGCCCCCGCACGTAGACGAGCGTGTTGGCGGTGCCGAGATCGACGGCCATGTCGCGACCGCCAAAGCGGATCAGCCGGCTGAACACGCTCACTTGTCGAACTCCGCGTTCTCCAGAGAAAGACATGATTCCAGACCCACCTAAGTGGGCCAGAAATCCGCTAGGAGCGGGAAAACAAAGCCGGCGCTAGCTCGGCTAACAACCCCACGGGAAGACCCACCACATTGGAGACGCTCCCCTCCACCCGCTCGACCAAAGTCGACCCAAGCGTCTGGATCGCATAGCCCCCCGAGCGCCCTTCCCACTCCCCAAAGCGCACGTACCGCTCCTTCTCCGCCTCGGAGAGCTCCTTGAAGACAACAGTCGTCTTTTCGAGGCCTGACTGCAAATTGTCTCCGGTATGCGGAGACAATTTGTAGTCGAGCACTACTAGGCCGCTCATCACCGTGTGCGCGCGGCCGCTCATGCGGTCGAGGTACTCGCGTGCCTCGGTGGCATCGGCTGGCTTGCCCAGAACCTCGCCATCGAGGACGACATCCGTATCGCAGGCGATCACAGGACCATCGGCCTCAACCGCCTCGGCCTTTCGGCGCGCGTTCTCAACCACCAGATGTTCCGGGTCGCCTTGATCCAGCTCCTCCACCCCAGGCACGACAACCTCGAACTCGACCCCCAGCTTCTCCAGGATCTCCCGCCGCTGCGGCGACCCAGATGCAAGGACCAGCTTCAGAAACAGCCCATCAAGACAGCTCGGGGAACCAGATGCCGATCTCGCGCTCGGCCGACTCGTCGGAGTCTGAGCCGTGGACCATGTTGAAGGTGACCTCGAGGGCGAAGTCCCCGCGGATCGAGCCGGGGGCGGCCTCGACCGGGTTGGTGGCGCCGATCAGCTGGCGCGCCGCCTTCACCGCTTCGGGGCCCTCCAGCACCATCGCGACCAGGGTACCGCCGGTGATGAA
>DASSNA010000343.1:0-4263 GCA_035688445.1 Solirubrobacterales bacterium
CCCTTGGCTACACCCCGGCGTCAGCGGCATCGCCGTCCCCTTCACGATGGGCTTCAAACCGCTCTTCACCGGCCTCGGCATCGTCGGCGGCTACCTGGCGGCGCTGCTCGGCCTCAGCTACTACGTCCGCCGCCGCATCGGCGCCAAGCTCTGGCGCAAGGCGCACCGGGCCACGATCGTCGTCTGGCTGCTCGGCCTGGTCCACGCGCTCGGTGCAGGCACCGACGCCAGCGCCGTCTGGTTCCGCTGGTGGGTGATCGTGACCACCCCGGTCATCGGCGGTCTCTTCGTCTACCGCGTGCTCTCCGGGCGGGCCAAGAAACAGGCCCGCGCGGCGAGGGCACCGCGGCCAAGGCCGCAGCGGGCGCTCCCGCCCGAGCGCCATCAGCTCCCAACCCCGGCACTGGAGGAGGCGTGATGAAGGACCCAGGAGTTGTGATCGTCGGCGGTGGCCTCGCCGCCCAGCGCTGCGCCGAGACGTTGCGCCGGCGCGGCTACGAGGCGCCGGTGCGGATCGTCTGTGACGAGACGGAGGCTCCCTACGACCGACCGCCGCTCTCGAAGGCGGTACTGGCCGGCAGCGCCGAGGAGGAGACGACCGCCTTCCGGCCGGCCGACTGGTATGCGGAGCAAGAGGTCGAGCTGCTGCTTGGCGCGCCTGCCGAGCGGCTCGAGCCCGCAGCGCACCGGGTCGTCCTCGCCGGCGGCGAGGAGCTGGCCTACGGCAAGCTGCTGATTGCCACCGGCGGCGCGCCCCGGGGCCTGCCCTTCCTCGAGGGCTACGAAAACGTCCACTACCTCCGCACTCTCGCCGACGCTCGGAGGCTGCGCGGTCAACTCCGTCAAGGAGCGCGGCTGGCGATCGTCGGCGCGGGTTTCATTGGCCAGGAGGTGGCGGCGACGGCCAAGAGCCTCGGCGCCGAGGTGACGATTGTCGAGGCGCTTGAGGTTCCCCTGGCGCCAATCCTCGGCGCCGAGCTTGGTCGCTGGTTCGCCGACCTCCACCTCGAGGAGGGAGTGCGGCTGCTGACCGGGGCGATGCTCGAGCGCGCCGAAGGCCACGGTCGGGTGGAGCGGTTGCTGCTTGCCGACGGGACCGCGATCGAGTGCGACGTCGTCCTCGTCGGGATCGGCACCGTGCCGGCCACCGGCTGGCTCGAAGGCAGCGGCCTGTCGGGCAACGGGGTCGAGGTGGATAGTCACGGCCGCACCGGCGTGCCAGACGTGTTCGCGGCGGGCGACGCCTCGATCCCATTCGACCACCGCTTCGGCTTCTACGCCCGCACCGAGCACTGGGACGCCGCCGCCTGGCAGGGCGCGGCGGTGGCGAAGGCGATCCTCGGCGAGGAGCCGGGGCCACCGCCGCTGCCGAGCTTCTGGAGCGACCAGTACGGGGTCCGCATCCAGTCGGTCGGCCACCCGCAGCACGGCGAGCAGGTCCTGGTCGAGGGCGATCCCGCCGAGCGCGACTTCGAAGCCGTCTTCATCCGCGACGAGCGTCCCGTCGCCGGGCTCACGGTCGGTCGCCCGCGGGCGATCCCAGCCTTACGCAAGCAAATCGAGGCCGGCCATAGCGCCGCCTCCGACAAAGAGGAGGTTGCCGCATGACCTACGTCCCAGTTGTCGACCCAGATGAGTGCAGCGCCCATGGCGACTGCGTCGAGATCGCACCCCAGGTGTTCCGCCTCGACGACACCGCGGTCGTAATCGGCACCGGCCCCGAGGACCTCATCCTCGAGGCCGCCGAAGCCTGCCCTGCGGTGGCGATCTCGGTCGTCGACCAGGAGACCGGCGAGACGGTTTTCCCATAGCCAAGGCTTTAGGTAAAGCCTTGGCAAAATCTCCCGTCAGTTCAGGGGGGATTTAGGGAGTGGTCCGAACCTCGAATCCATGACTACTCCGCGCCCCCGCGCAGTCGTCATCGGTTCGTTGTCTCTGTTCGTCGTTCTCTTCGTCGTCCTTACCTTCGAGCTCAGCGCCAGCGCGAGCGTTTCAACGGGGAAGACGAAGGCGAAGGCGACGACGGTCAAGGCACGGCCGGCGCCGACTGAAACCCAAACCGACACGGCTCCCGAAACTGAAGAAGCACCGAGCGAATACGCCGAACCTGAAGAAGCGGCGTCTGAATACGTGGAACCGGAAACCGAATACATCGAACCGGAACCGGAATACGAAGAACCCGAATACGTTGAACCTGAAGTAGAAGAAGCCCCGCCGGTGGTCACCTCCTCCTCGTGAGCTCGATCTCCCACACCCTCTCCACCCATGGCTGGTGGATCGTCAGCCGCAGTTCCGGCATTGTCGCCTTCGTCCTCATCACGATCTCGGTCCTGCTCGGCTTGACGATGGCCGGCAAGCCCGTCCGCGACCCGCAGTTCACTAAGAACCTGCGGGCGGTGCACGAGCAGACGGCCCTGGCAGGGCTGGTCGCGATCGCCGTCCACGGCTTCGGGATCCTCGCCGACCCTTGGCTGAAGCCGGGGATTACCGGCGTCACGATCCCTTTCACCCTCAGCGTCCACACCTTTTGGACCGGCCTCGGTGTGATCGCTGGCTACCTGGCGGTGCTGCTCGGCCTCAGCTTCTATCTGCGGCGGCAGATCGGGGCGCGCCTCTGGCGCAAAGCCCACCGGGCGACGATCGCCGTCTACGTCCTCGGCCTCTTCCACGCCCTCGGCGCCGGCAGCGACACCGGCTCGTTGCTCTTCCTCTGTTTCGCCGCCGCGACCGCGGTTCCAATCGCGATCCTCTTCGTCTACCGGATTGGGGCGGAGCGCCGGGCCGAACGGCGCCGCCTGCGAACGGAGCGCCGCCGCGAACCTTTGCTAAGTAATTCTTGATCCAAACGTCTTTTTCCGCTATGGATGGGGCTCCTTAGAAGGCGGGGGAGAACCCAAACCAAGGAGAAGTGAATATGTCTCGTCCACTCAGGCTGCTCGGCCTGGCGCTACTGGCGCTGGTCGCGAGCGGCGCAATGACCGCAACTGGCGCCCAGGCCGGCACCTTCACAGCTGGCGCCTACCCGGCGACAATCACAGGCTCGGCAGTAGGGGCGCACCTGCTGGGCACGGAAATCGGGGTGATGGAATGCGCGCCCACCTTCGACGGGGAACTCGCGGCGGCCTCGGGAGAACTGACACTTACCCCGACCTACGGCACAAACTGCACCATCGGCGGCAAAGAAGTGCACGTCAACAACAACGGCTGTGACTTCAGGATGCACGCCGGCAACACATTGGCCGAAGACGCAGTGGCGGGGACGATGGACATCGTCTGCCCAGAAGGCAACGCGATGGACTTTGAAATCACATCGATGCCGATCTGCCACCTCACAATCCCGGGCCAGGCAGGTCTTTCCGCGCTGACCTTCACAAACCGGACAATGGCCAAAGACGTCGATGTCGACTTCAGCATCGGCGAACTCGCCTACCGCCTGGACAACAACTGCGCGGTCGTCGGCAACTATGCCAACGGCACCTATGGCGGCACCAGCACACTGAAAGCCGATCACGCAGGGGCGGGAACCTCCTTCGGGGTCGATTGAGTCGATTGAAAGGGGCCTGAAAGATCCCCTGCGTGGGCGCTTTCTTGCGGGGTCGGGGTGGCGGAGGAGTCACCCTGTCCTCGCAGAAGGCACCCACCGCATGCGTAGATCGAAGAAGAAAAACAGCGGCAACGAGGAGCCGCGGCGCCCGCGCGGTCGTCGCGCCCCGATCATCGAGCTCGACCAGGTGACCAAGGTCTACCCGGGCGGCCACATGGCGCTCGACCGGGTCAACCTGGCGATCGGCCGCGGCGAGTTCGTCTTCCTCGTCGGCCCCACCGGCTGCGGCAAGTCGACCCTAATCAAGATGCTGATCCGCGAGCTCGAGGCGACCGAAGGCTCGGTCAAGATCGCCGGCCGCGACATCGGCAAGATGGCGGAGAAGAAAATCCCGCAGCTGCGGCGCAACATCGGCACCGTTTTCCAGGACTTCAAGCTCCTCCCCAACCGCACCGTCTACGACAACGTCGCCTACGCGCTGCAGGTGATCGGCGCCAGCCGCGCCGAAATCCGCGAGCAGGTGCCGGCGACGCTGCGCCTGGTCGGCCTCTCGACCAAGCTCCACAGCTACCCCGACGAGCTCTCCGGCGGCGAGCAGCAGCGCGTCTCGGTCGCCCGCGCCTTCGTCAACCACCCGCCGCTGCTGCTGGCCGACGAGCCGAGCGGAAACCTCGACCCGGTCACCTCGATCGGGATCATGCAGCTGCTCTACCGGATCA
>DASSNA010000348.1:0-4905 GCA_035688445.1 Solirubrobacterales bacterium
GGCGAGCAGGCCGACGGCAAGCGCGGCGAGGAGGACAGCTGGGACGCGGAGCCTCATCGAGTCGCCAGCCTAAACACAGGAGAGGCTGAAAGATGCGGGTTGGAGCGGTTTGAACGGCGGATTTCGGTCACTGTCCCCCGCTTCGAATCCCAAATATCATTCATTGCATGAGCGACCACCGACTTACCCAGCCCGACCGGCCGTGGGTGATGCGCACCTACGCCGGCCACTCCGACGCCCGCCGCTCCAACGAGCTCTACCGCAAGAACCTGGCCAAGGGACAGACGGGGCTCTCGGTGGCCTTCGACCTGCCGACGCAGACCGGTTATGACCCCGACCACGTCCTCTCCCGCGGCGAGGTCGGCAAGGTCGGCGTCTCGATCGCCCACAAGGGCGACATGCACCAGCTATTCGACGGCATCCCGCTCGACGAGATGAACACCTCGATGACGATCAACGCCACCGCCGCTTGGCTGCTCGGCCTCTACGTCACCGTCGCCGAGGAGAACGGGGTTGAGCGCTCGCAGCTGAAGGGGACGACGCAGAACGACATCATCAAGGAGTACCTCTCGCGCGGGACCTACGCCTTCCCGCCCGAGCCCTCGATGCGGCTGATCGCCGACATGGTCGCGTTCAGCGTCAACGAGGTGCCGAACTGGAACCCGACCAACATCTGCAGCTACCACCTGCAGGAGGCCGGGGCGACGCCGGTGCAGGAGATCGCCTACGCGCTCTCGACCGGGATCGCCGTGCTCGACGAGGTGAAAGCGCGCGGCCAGGTCGCCGATAAGGACTTCCCCAAGGTCTTCGGCCGCATCTCCTTCTTCGTCAACGCCGGCATCCGGCTGATCGAGGAGATCGCGAAGCTGCGAACGATGAGCGCGCTGTGGCAGGAGATCGGCCGCGAGCGCTACGGGGTCAGGGACGAGAAGATGCTGCGCTTCCGCTACGGCGTCCAGGTCAATTCACTGGGGCTGACCGAGGCCCAGCCGGAGAACAACATTCAGCGGATCGTGCTGGAGGCGCTGGCGGTGACGCTCAGCCGCGACGCCCGGGCGCGGGCGATCCAGCTGCCGGCCTGGAACGAGGCGATGGGCCTCCCCCGCCCCTGGGACCAGCAGTGGAGCCTGCGGATCCAGCAGGTGCTGGCGAACGAGACCGACCTGCTCGAGTACCCCGACATCTTTGAGGGATCGCAGGTGATGGACGGCCTGGTCGCGGAGCTGACCGAGGGGGCGCGGGCGGAGATGGCCGTGGTCGAGGAGCACGGCGGCGCCGTCAACGCCGTCCCCTACATGAAGGCGCGCCTGGTCGAGAGCCACCGCGAGCGGGTGGCGCGGATCGAGGCCGGCGAGCAGAAGGTGATCGGCCAGAACAGCTTCACCGAGACCGAGGACTCGCCGCTAACGGCGGGTGCCGACGGCGGCATTCTCACCCCCGACCCCGAGGTCGAGCGCGAGCGGATTGAGGCGCTCGAGGAGTGGAAGGCCGAGCGCGACGAGGACGCGGTGCGCTCAGCACTCGAGGAGCTCGCCAAGGTTGCGGCCGATGAGAGCGCGAACGTGATGCCGGCGACGATCGCCGCCGCCAAGGCGGGGGCGACCACGGGCGAGTGGGCAGAAGTGATGCGCGAGGTCTTTGGCCCCTACCGGGCGCCGACTGGCGTCGACGGCGCCTCGGCGCCGGGCGACCGCGAGCAACTGGAGGAGATCCGCCGCCAGGTCGATGCGACCTCGGAGCAGATCGGCCACCGGATCAAGATCCTGGTCGGCAAGCCCGGCCTCGACGGCCACTCCAACGGCGCCGAGCAGGTGGCGCTGCGGGCGCGCGACGTCGGCATGGAGGTGATCTACCAGGGGATCCGCCTAACGCCCGAGGAGATCGCCGAGTCGGCGCTACAGGAGGACGTCGACGTGGTCGGCCTCTCGATCCTCTCCGGCTCCCACCTGGAGCTGATCCCCGAGGTGGTGCGACTGCTGCGGGAGGAGGGCGTCGAGGTGCCGGTGGTGGTCGGCGGCATCATCCCCGTCGCCGACGCCAAGCGCCTGCGCGAGGCCGGCGTCGCCGGCGTCTACACGCCGAAGGACTTCGACGTCAACCGGATCATGGGCGACATCGTCGAGCTCGTCGGCCAGCGGGCCAAAGCCGTGGCCTGACGCCGGACCGCTCGGCTCGCTAACAATTGAGCCATGAGCGAGCTGAATGGGGACAGGGCCGCCTGGCTGCGCTGCTACCGCTGCTGGTCCCAGAACCTCGAGATCCAGATCCACTACGACGCGATCCGCCGCGTCGATCCGGAGTCGGGGGCGCTCGCCGACGGCGTCGATGAGGTGCAGGAATCGGTCGTCCAATGCCTCAACTGCATGCACGACCAGCCCCACCTCACCTTCGAAGGCGACCACGTGGTGCCGATCGAGGACCGCTGGGAACGGATGGTCGCCGGCACCCCTTGGGTCGCCTCCTGCACTGTCACCGTCAATCAGGACCGGGTCGAGAGCTGCTCCGGCCCAGAGTCGATCGAGTTCCTCACCTACGGGGCTTTCGGCGACGCCGGCGTGCGCGAGTTCTTCACCCACGTCCGCTTCCACAAGCACGACGAGGACCAGATCGTCATCCACCTCCTGGTCGAGCTCTACGCCCGCTCCGCCCAAGAGGCGACCGAGGTCCTAGAAGACGCCGCCCAGGGCCAACTAGAGCTCACCTCGCTAGCAGAGGAGTCCCGCCCCCCAGCGCACGCCTCGGACGAGGCCCACTAACCAGGACCCCAATTCCCAACTGCATCAAATTTTGGTGGTGTAGCGGCCAGAATTTGATGCAGTTCGGGCGTGGAGGGCACGGCGGACGTTGCTGAGGAACGGATCGGGATTGCGTTCAAGCATCTTGTAGGTAGTCCGGTGAACGTCGTAGCCGGCAGCGATGAGCTCCACATCCCGCTGCCGGTCCGTCTCGAACGCGAGGTGGTCGCCATGGTGGCTCCAGCTGTCGGTTTCGACGATGACCTTCTGCTTCGGCCAGAGAAAGTCGACGAGGTGTCCCTCGACCAAGACGTTGACGAGGGGAGTTGGAATGCCCGCTGGTCGACAAAGGGCGAGGAAGTCCACCTCCGAGACTGATTTCGTCTCTAGCGCCTCAGGGTCCACTTCAAGCACGATCCGCCGCAGCTTCCCAACACCTTTGCACCCGCGCCTGCGATTGATGATCCGGCTCAGGCGACGCCAAGAAAGCTCCTCACTCTTGTAAGCCTGGACAAAGATGCGCTCAAGGCGTTTGGTATCCGTTCGGGCCGCCAGGTCGAGCAGGACCCGCTCCATCACGACCACCGGTATCCCCCGCTCAACCGTCGCTTCATACGACTCCAGCCTTCGCGTCTGATGCAGCTTCACCCCTCGATGCCCTTTGGGATGGAAGCCACCCGACTGTCTCATGACCTCGATCGGCCCATAGGAGCCGCACATGTTCCAGAGATGACCGGCACTGAAATGCGACAGAACCGCTCCCGGGCCGCAGGCAAGCACCGCCGCCATCCATCTCCCCTCGCGCGATAGACGTAGATGACCCAGGGCGAACACCCCGTGATAGACCGGAACTAGCAAGCCTGCTTCGCAGCGACTGCGAAAGGTCTCAGGCGAGATGCCAAGGTCCAGCAGCTGCCAGCGCGCGAGGACGCCGTGCTGCCGCTCCGCCAAGCCGCGAACGATGGCGGTGACCTCCGACCCTCTCACCTGCACCACCCCCACCCAGCCCGAACTGCATCAAATTCTGGCTCCCAGACAACCGGAATTTGATGCAGTTCGGCTCTGTCGGCGCGGGTCCCAGGCATCGGCTGGAACCCTGGCGGGCCGGGGCGCGCGGGTGGTGCGCGGTTTGTGCCTATTCAGCTACCGAATTCGCGCGGAAGCGCGAACTCGGTCAGGCGCGGCGAGCCTTGGCCGGGAGTCGGCTCAGTCGACGTTGTCGGCGGCGGCTTCGGGGCTCTCGCCGGGGTTTTTCTTCGGGACCAGGACCAGGCGCTTGAACTCGGCGACGAGGACGCCGTCCTGGTTGAGAACGCGGGTGTGGACCTTGACGATGCCGCGGTCGGGCTTTGATTTCGACGGCTTGACGTCGAGCACCTCGGTCTCACAGAAGAGGGTGTCGCCGTGGAAGACGGGGTTCGGGTGGCTTAGTTCTTCGGTCGCGAGGTTGGCGATCGCCTTGCCCGAGACGTCGGAGACGGACATGCCGAGGGCGAGCGAGTAGACCAGCGGCCCGACGACGACGTTGCGGCCCTGCTGCGAGCCGCTGGCATAGACGTCGTTGATGTGCAGCGGGTGGTGGTTCATCGTGATCAGGCAGAAGAGGTGGTCGTCGGCCTCGGTCACGGTCTTCGCCGGCCAGTGTTTGTAGACCGCTCCGACCTCGAACTCCTCGAGGTAGCGGCCGTAGCTGTGCGCGCCGCTCGCCTCGCGCTCGGCCTGGTCGGTAGTCAGCTCGTAACTCTCGGTCATGCTTGCTTTCGTCTCCTTGGAAGTTTGGCGGCGCGGATGCTATCTGCCGCTCCCATCCGAGGCGGCGATCTAATATCGCCCCGATGCAGATCGGGATCATCGGCCTCGGCTACGTGGGCCTGCCGCTCGCCGTCGCCTTCACCGAAGCGGGCTGTGAGGTGGTCGGGCTGGATGTTGACGCCGCCAAGGTCAAGGCGCTGAACGCCGGCGAGAGCTACATCGAGGACGTCGGGTCCGAGCGCCTCGCCGCCCTCGACGGGCGACTGGCCGCGACCAGCCGCTACCCGGACCTGAGCGCGTGCGACGCGGTGATCATCTGCGTCCCCACGCCGCTCACCAACTCACGCGAGCCCGACCTGAGCTACATGGTCGATGCCGCCACGTCGCTCGCCGCGGTCCTGCAGAAGGGCCAGCTGAT
>DASSNA010000353.1:0-2644 GCA_035688445.1 Solirubrobacterales bacterium
CACCGTCACCGGCGTCGAGATGTTCCGCAAGATCCTCGACGAGGGTCAGGCGGGCGACAACGTCGGCTGCCTCCTCCGCGGTACCAAGCGCGAGGAGATCGAGCGCGGCCAGGTTCTCTGCAAGCCGGGCTCGATCACGCCGCACACGAAATTCAAAGCCGAGGTCTACTGCCTGAAGAAGGAGGAGGGTGGCCGTCACACCCCGTTCTTCTCGGGCTACCGGCCTCAGTTCTACTTCCGGACCACCGACGTGACCGGGATCGCCAACCTCCCCGAGGGGACCGAGATGGTGATGCCGGGCGACAACGTCGAGATGACGATCGAGCTGATCCAGCCGATCGCCATGGACCAGGGTCTGCGGTTCGCCATCCGCGAGGGTGGCCGCACCGTCGGCTCGGGTGTCGTCTCCGAGATCATCGAGTAGCGACCCCACCGGGGGCGGGCACGGCCCGTCCCAGCCGCCAACGACAGGCGGGACAACTGCAAAGGACATACGACCGGGGCGGCGCCCCAAAGCAAAGGGGCCCCGCCCTCTTTGCGCGGTAAAGAGAAGAACGAGAAGAGAGAGACAGCAGCGAAGTGGCCACCATTGCGGCACAGAAAATTCGAATCCGACTGAAGGCGTACGACCACGACGCCATCGATCGGGCTGCCCGCGAGATCGTCGAGACCGCGGAGCGAACCGGCGCCACCGTCTCCGGCCCGGTGCCGCTGCCGACCGAGAAAAACGTCTACTGCGTGATCAAGTCGCCGTTCAAGGACAAGGACTCGCGCGAGCATTTCGAGATCCGCACCCACAAGCGGCTGATCGACATCCTCCAGCCTTCGCCGAAAACCGTCGACTCGCTGCAGCGGTTGGACTCGCTGCCCGCCGGCGTCGACATCGAGATCAAGCTCTAGGGGTGGCTGGTGGCGGCGATCCTCGGCAAGAAGCTCGGCATGACGCAGGTCTTCAAAGAGGACGGGACTGTCGTGCCCGTGACCGTGATCGAGGCCGGTCCCTGCAAGGTCACCGCCATCCGCGACGCTGACCGCGACGGCTATCAGGCCATTCAGCTCGCCTTCGGCGAGGTCAAGCAGGGCAAGCTCTCCAAGGCCGAGGAAGGCCACCTGAAGAAGGCCGGTGCGGCGCCGATGCGCCACCTGGTCGAGTTCCGCGACGAGGACCTTGGCGCCGAGGAGGGTCCGAAGGTGGGCGACGACGTGACCGTCGCCGGCTTTGAGCCTGGCCAGAAGGTGAAGGTCGCCGGGATCTCGATCGGCAAGGGCTTCCAGGGTGGGATCAAGCGCCACAACTTCAGCCGTGGCCCGGTCAGCCACGGCTCTCACAACGTCCGTGCTCCGGGCTCGATCGGCGCCAGCGCCTTCCCCGCCCGTGTCTTCAAAGGGATGCGGATGCCGGGTCAGATGGGCAACAAGCGCGTCACCCAGAAGGGCCTTGAAATTGCCGATATCGACGCCGATCGCAACCTGCTGCTGATCAAGGGCTCGGTCCCCGGCTCCCGCAACGGCATCGTCGAGGTGAGGACCGATGGCTAGCGCCAAAGCGACCATCCTCGGCAAGAGCGGCAAAGCCGACCTGCCGAAAGAGCTCTTCGCCGAGCCCTTCCACCAGTCGCTGGTGCACGAGGCCGCCCGCGCCGACCTCAACGCGCGCCGGCGCGGCACCGCTTCGACCCTGACCCGCGGCGAGGTCGCCTTCACGACCGCCAAGGCCTGGCGCCAGAAGGGCACCGGCCGCGCCCGCGTCGGCACGCTCGGCGTCCCCAACCGCTTCGGCGGCGGCGTCGCCTTCGGCCCGAAGCCGCGCAAGTACACGGTCAAGGTCAACCGCAAAGCGCGCCGGCGGGCGATGCGCTCGGCGCTCTCGGTCCACGCCGAGCGCGGCTCGATCGCCGTCCTCAACGCCTCCGACTTCGATACGCCCTCGACTAAAACCGCCGCCCAGGCGCTGGCGAAATGGGGGGCGAAAGGCTCGCTGCTGGTGATCGTCACCGCCGAGGAGGTCGGGGCGATGAAGAGCTTCCGCAACCTGAAGCGGACCCAGGTGCTCGAGGTGGGCGCCGCCGGAGTCGCCGACGTGATTGGCGCCGCTTCCGTCGTCATCTCCGAAACCGCGCTCGACGCGCTGAAGGAGAGGCTCGGCTGATGGACGCGCGCACGATCCTGATCCGCCCGGTGATCTCGGAGAAGAGCTACGCTCTGATCGCCGAGGGCAAGTACACCTTCCGGGTTGATGACCGGGCTCACAAGACGCAGATCGCCCAGGCGGTCGAAGAGGTCTTCGGGGTGAACGTCGCCGGGGTGCGGACGGCGAAGGTGCGCTCGAAGCCAAAGCGCCGCGGCCTCACCAAAGGTAGGAGCCGCGCCTGGAAGAAGGCGATCGTCCAGCTTGCCCCGGGCGAACGAATCGAGCTGTTCGAGGGCGCTGAGACCGCCTAGGAGAACCAGAGATGCCGAACCGCAAAACCAAACCGACCAGCCCGGGCCGCCGCTTCGCGACCTACCCGCTGCGCGAGCAGCTGACCGCCTCCGAGCCGGAGCGGAAGCTGACCGAAGGCCTGCGCAAGTCCGGCGGCCGCAACGGCAATGGCCGCGTCACCGCCCGTCACCGCGGCGGCGGCGCCAAGCGCCGCTACCGGCG